>NZ_JBJUSG010000049.1:0-22872 GCF_046044395.1 Candidatus Magnetominusculus dajiuhuensis
GATTATACTATACATACTACCAGTATCGTTCTTGCCTTCACCGAGAATCGCTGAATAGTCAGGATAATTGTTTAACTCTCAATAATAAATATGTTACCATACGAGAAAGCATATTTTAACTCACTTATAAAGAGGGATTTGAGATGACCATAGGAAGCGGTGCAGTATCAGGAGTTCATGTCGTAACGGGGGCGTTTGGATTTTCGGGTAAATATATTGCTCAATCACTGCTGAACACTGGCGTTAAAGTTAAGACCATCACAAACTCACCAAACCGGCCTGATCCCTTTGGAGGTGTCGTTGAGGTATTTCCGTTTAATTTCGACAAGCCTGGCCTCCTCATAGACACACTTGGCGGCACCGATGTCTTATATAACACATACTGGGTTAGGTTTAACCACAAGCTCTTTAAACACGCCGACGCCGTTGAAAATACGCTTACACTTTTTGACGCGGCCAAAAAGGCCGGCGTTAAGCGCATCGTCCATGTAAGTATAACAAACCCGAAAGAGGACTCACATTTGGAATATTTTAGCGGGAAGGCAAGGCTGGAGCGTGCGCTGATTGATTCCGGTATGTCTTACGCCATCGTTCGGCCAACTGTCCTGTTTGGCAAGGAGGATATATTAATCAATAACATCGCCTGGTCATTGAGGACATTCCCCGTGTTTGGCATATTCGGCGACGGCAGCTACAGGCTTCAACCCATATATGTGAAAGACCTCGCAGAACTGGCCGTTGACGTCGGTAAAATAAAGGACAATATAATCATTGACGCCATAGGCCCTGATACCTTTACGTTTAGAGAACTGGTTTCAACCATCGGGGAAATCATCGGCAAACGAAGGCCAATTGTGACCATATCTGACGATCTGGGATATTATTTCGGCAAGATAATGCAACATATTACAGGGGATATACTGATTACGCGGGAAGAGATAGACGGCCTCAAGAGTAATCTGCTTTATGTACGCTCACAGCCCACCGGCCAGACAAGCCTTACCCAATGGCTAAAGGAACATGCCTCTACCGTCGGAGTACGATACGCCAGTGAACTCGGCAGACGAGTAAAAAGAACCGGCTCGTACAAATAGACGCAAACGTGGTGCTGGCCGCGACACAATTATTAATAAATTTGGTATAATTGCCTGATGAGCCTTATAACTTCCAGAGATGGGTCAGTGTACCCCAAAAAGCTGTTTATCTTTGTGCTGTTTTCTACGGTGTTGTTTTTTGCCGTAGTAGTGTGGCAGGGATTGGCTTCTATCAGGGACATTGGTGCTGTGAAGGCAAAATATTTTCGCCTTCAGGAGCTTATAGGCATTATCTTAGAAAACGATGAGGTGCTCACAATGTCTGCCCGCATGGGGGCCGCTTCAGGCGACCCGCAGTGGGAGAAGCGATACTCGGACGCCGACCCCATCCTCGACGCCGCTATCAAAGAGGCAATGAAACTCCTGCCGGAACAACAACTCCTTGATAGCATAGCCTCAACAGACGCCGCTAACATTGAGCTTGTCAAAATGGAAAAACAGTCTTTTGATCTAGTCCATCAGGGTAATTTAAAAGAGGCGTCAAACCTGTTATTCAGCCAGCAATATGCAGACCAGAAGGCCCTATATCGCGAGGGTATCAACAAGGCCATACTGTACATGAAGGCCGCGATTAAAGACGCCCTGCAGAGACAGCAAAAGCGGGTATATTCCACTATTTTCATTATGGCTGTCGTCTTCCTAACAATGATAGTCTCATGGCTCAGGCTCCTCAAAGCATACAAAGACCACAGCGCCAGGCAGACGCAGGCACTGGCCGCCATGACAGACTCGGAGGAAAAGTCGCGTCTAATTGAGGAGACCGCCCGGCAGGCCGAAATCGGCAAGGTGCTGCAAACATGTAAGACCTTCACAGAGTTCGGCAATGTGCTTACATCAAGCCTGGCCCCTGTTATGGGCCTCGTATATGGCGCATTCTATGTAAACAACCAGGCACAGGCAACGCTGCAAAGATTTGGCGGCTATGCCTGTGAGGACATTGACCGCGACCAGACGGTTAAATGGGGACAGGGACTTGTCGGACAGGCAGCCCTTGATAAGCGGGCAATTTCCGTAGTGCTTTCATCTGATGACAACGTCTCAACGCCTATCGGATTAGGCAGCCTGATTATCAGAAATGTTCTGCTTGCGCCGGTGGTGCATAAGGATGAGGTTCAGGCAGTTATAGAGCTTGCCTCTATGGGGCAATTCGACGAGAGACAGCAAGTTTTTCTTGATACCCTGCTCCCTGTCGTCGCTATGAACATGGAGATTCTGTCGGCAAATATCGAAACCCGTGAGCTGCTCGAAAAAAGCCAGATTCAGGCGCTTGATCTGTCAGTCTCGCAAGAGCAATTAAAGGCGCGAGGGGATGATTTGGAGGCAAGCAAAGAAATCCTTGCCCAGGCCGAGGAGCGCAGCCGCCTGATTCTGACCTCCGTAAGCGATGGGATTCTTGGTCTGGATACCGACGGGAGGATTACATTTATTAATCCCGCTGTCTCCGCGTTACTTGGCTACACCGATGATGAGATGGTAGGGCAGCGGATGCACGGGCTAATGCACTACAGCTATCCTGACGGCAGGAAGTTTCCAATAGGTGAATGCTCCATGTTCCTGACATCTCAGGATGGGCAGTACAGGAAGATTGACAATGAAGTCCTGTGGCACAAGGACGGCACCCCGCTGCCGGTTGAATATACAACGACGCCGGTATACAAAGGAAACCTAATAGTTGGCTCTGTTATCGTAGTACGTGATATTACAGAGCGTAAAAAGGCGGAGGAGCAGTTACGTCTGGCCGCCTTCCAAAGCGACCAGGCGCTTGACCTGTCTAAGGCCGGCTATTGGCATGTCCCTCTGGATGGCTCCGGCTGGTACAACTCCTCAGAGCGCGCCGCCAATGTCTTTGGCGACATCCCGCGCGAGGGCTGGCGCTATCGCGTCATGGAGGAATGGTTTGTAAACGTTGAGGCGGGAGATAAAGAGGCATCTGTAAGAACACTTGAAAACTTTACGGCGGCCGCCCAGGGACTCATTCCGGAATATAATGCGATCTACGCCTATAAGCGCCCGGTTGATGGCCGCGTAGTATGGATTCACGCCCTTGGCCGCGTGGTAAAGGACGCCACCGGCAAACCCACTGACATGTACGGCGTAACGCAGGACATCACTGAGGCCAAACTGTCTGAGGACATCATACTGGAAAACGAGCGCCTTATGCGCTATATGCTGGAGACAAGCCCTGTGGCCGTTCGCATCATGAACAAGAGGACAAATTCACTTATCTTTGCCAACCAATCGTACGCCCGGATGTTCAACGCCAGCCTTGATGACATGATCGGCATCAGCCCACGCCAGTTCTACCAGGACGGGAAGGTCTTTGATGAGTATTCAAAACGCTTAGCCAGTGGTGAGGACCTCCTTAACCTGCTGCTTGGGCTTAGGACTGTTGATGGCAAAGACCTATGGGCGGTAGGTTCCTATATCCATGTAAAATACTCGGGTGAGCAGTGCATACTTGGGTGGTTTTTTGACGTGACAGAGCTCCGGCACGCCAAGGAAATCGCGGAGGAAGCGACTAAGATGAAGTCAGATTTCCTTGCCAATATGAGCCACGAAATCCGCACCCCGATGAATGCCATCATAGGCATGTCGCACCTCGCCCTTCAAACCAATCTCGACTCAAGGCAGCGCAACTATATCGAAAAGGTTGACTCTGCCGCCAGAAATCTCCTTGGCATTATCAACGATATTCTCGATTTTTCAAAGATAGAAGCGGGCAAGATGCAGTTTGAAACTGCGGACTTCTACCTTGAGGACGTCATGGAACATATGGCCGACCTCTCTGTTGTGAAGGCACAGGACAAGGGGTTAGAGTTGCTATTTGACATAGGAACCGATGTGCCGACAGCCCTTATCGGCGATTCTCTAAGGCTGGGCCAGGTGCTGATTAACCTTGTCAACAATGCGATTAAATTTACCGAAAAGGGCGAAATTACTGTTGGTGTTCACCGTATTGACGGTGAGGCCGCCGATATGTCAGACACGGTACGGCTGCGTTTTGCAGTCACGGACACAGGGGTTGGCCTTACCGAGGCGCAGCGTAAGAAATTATTTACGGCATTTTCTCAGGCGGATAGCTCCACCTCGCGCAAGTACGGCGGCACCGGACTAGGGCTTACTATCAGCAAGCGCCTTGTGGAGATGATGGACGGCGAGATAGGTGTTGAAAGTACGCCGGGTGTGGGCAGCACATTTTATTTTACCGCCACATTCGGCCTGCAGACCGACCAGCACCCACTCTCAGACACATCTTCTGATGACCTGACTGGACTGCGCGTCCTGGTGGTTGACGATAACTCAGGCGCCCGTGAGATAATGCTCTCCATGTTAACCTCTTTTAATTTCGACGCCTCCTCCGTAAACAGCGGAGCGGACGCCTTAGCCGAACTTCACCGGGCACAGCAGCAAAATAAACCTTACAGATTGGTGCTTATGGACTGGCAGATGCCGCAGATGGACGGTGTGGAAACTATTAAGCATATTCGCTCAGACGCCAAACTGTCCAATACGCCGTCCTTTATAATGGTAACGGCTTACAGCCGGGATGAGCTGACGCAGCGGCTGCAGGACACACAGGTTGAGGGGCTGCTGGTGAAACCGCTGAGTCCATCAACTTTGCTTGACAGCATACGAAATTCCTTTGGCAAGAATGTTTCAAAGCGCCCTCGCAGACAGCAAAGGCAGGATAATTACAAAGAAGCCGAGTCCCTCGTACGTGGGGCATACTTACTGCTGGTTGAGGATAACGAGGTCAACCAGGAACTGGCCCTTGAAATCCTTCGTGGGGCGGGTATGCGCGTTGACGTTGCCGGTAACGGTGTTGAAGCGGTTGCTATGGTCGCTCAGGCCGACTACGATGGCGTGCTTATGGATTGCCAGATGCCCGTGATGGACGGCTTTGAGGCCACACGCAAGATTCGTGAGGATAAGCGCTTTGCCGCGCTCCCCATACTTGCCATGACCGCAAACGCGATGGCAGGAGACAAGGAAAAGTGCATCGAATGCGGCATGAACGGCCATATTGCCAAACCCATAGATGTCGGGCAGCTCTTTAATACCCTCGCGCGCTGGGTGAAGCCGAAAGCACCCGCGGACATAGATGTCGCCACTGAAACAGTAAGGGACGATAAGCTGCCTGATATCGCCGGCCTTGAAATATCAAACGCCCTGAACCGCGTCGGGGGCAATGTAACGCTCCTGCGTAAACTAATCGTTCGATTCAGCGAGACACAGGCCGACGTGATAACACGAATTATGTCGGCCTATGAAAAAAGCGACCTTGAAGCCGCAACCCGTGAGGCACACACACTTAAAGGGCTTGCCGGCAATATCGGGGCGGCTAAGATGTTCGATTTGGCGGCCACAGTGGAAGGTATTCTGAACAGGGGCGGGACTGGCGGCCTTTCTCTGGCGATTGAAGAGGCGGAGACTGAGCTAAATGGCCTGCTTGGAAGGATTTCCGCGGGGATGCCGCGTGAGGCTGAGGCGGTAAGGCCGCCTGCCGCATTGGATATGGACACGCTCAGTAGTGATTTAAGAAGACTTGCGACGTTTTTGGCGGACGATGATTCACAGGCTGCTGATGTGATAGACGGTGTGGTTGATATGCTCAAATCCGCGGGACATTCAGGAGCGGCCAAGAGGGTGCAGACAAGCATCACGAATTTTGATTATGAGGAGGCCCTGACGGTGCTCAGGGAGATTGCGGTGGCCGTTGGGGTGGATATTTGATGGCGCGGTTAAAGTTAAGACGAAAATTGAGGCGCTATATCGCGGTGGGCATACTTATACTGCTGATTGCCGTGTTGTTTTTTACTAAAACTGCGATGTTATCTGAGACCGCCTCTGACAACATGACAGTAGCATTGACGCCGGAGGAGAGAGAATTCATCAAGGGCAAAAAGGTGCGCTTAGGTGTGGATTCGGCGCGTCCGCCGTATGAGTTCATTGACGACAAAGGGGTATATTCGGGCATGAGCGCCGGCTTTATAGAGACCTGTGCTAAGCGTCTTGGGATTGAGATTGTCCTTGTGCCCGGCCTTAATGTCGGGGCTGCCATGAAGAAACTGAAAGACGGCGAAATAGATGTCATCCCAAAAATCTCGCCCGACCCGCAACGCACTAAGGATATGCTGTTTACAAGGCCGTATTCCACATTTGCCGCGGTTATTGTTACACGTCAGGATGTTCGATACATAAGCGGTGTGGATAATCTTGAGGGCCTTAATGTGGCCGTGCTAAAGGGCCTGATAGTGGAGACACGCGTCAGGCGGGACTACCCCAATATGCCTCTTATATCGCTTCCTGATATACGCACCGCACTGTTGGAACTTTCCGCGGGCAAGATAGATGTGCTTATTGATAACCTTGCAATTGTATCCTATAACATAGACAGGCTTGGGCTTAATAACCTTAAAATAGCCGGCCAGACCAAGTATCAATATGATATGGCCTTCGGCGTTAGGAAAGACTGGCCGCTGATGGCCTCCGCCCTTGACAAGGCCTTATCAGGCATGTCGAAACAGGAAAAGGCCGAAATAACTGACCGGTGGCTCAACGTGCAGTATCAGCCTGGGATTAACTGGAGGGTCGTTGGCCCGATTGCCGCGGCACTGCTCGTTATAGTTATATTTGTGGCCATTTGGAACCGGCGCCTGAGGGCCGCGGTAAGCCAAAGAGATGCAATTCAAGAGGAGATGAGGCAATATGCCAAAGAACTTGAATCCCGCGCCGCCATAAAGTCGCATATCTCACAAATATCCGCAGTGCTTCAAAAGGCGGTGACGAACGAGGAACTGGCCAGTGAATTTCTTTCCTTCGCGGCGCCTCTGCTTGGCGCGGCCTATGGGGTGTTGTATATCTTTGATAAGAAAGAACAGGTGCTGCGCTCATCAGGCGGCTATGGCTGCGACATGAAAGACAGGACATTTGCCATTGGGCAGGGACTGGTCGGGCAGTGCGCGCTGCAACGTGTGCCGATTACGATGAAAGGACAATCGGGTTGCGGCATTGTCATCAACTGGGGAATAGGCAAGGCATCCCCTGCCATGATTACCCTGCGCCCTGTCATACAGAACACTAAGCTCGTAGGGGTTATAGAACTGGCGGGCATGGCGGCCATGAGCAAAGACGCCCTCGCACTCCTTGAAGAGTTGACGCCCATAATTGCCGTGAACATAGAAATCCTTAACCGCAACCTGCACACCAAACAACTGCTTGATTCAACTCAACAGCTTGCCGATGAGCTGAACTCTCAACAGAGGATATTGAAAGAGACCGAGACATGGTATCGTGACATCATCGAATCCTTACCCGATGCAATACTGGTAGTGAACCAGGCAGGTGAAATAATTCTGACCAACCTTATGGCCGACAAGATATTTGGATATGGCCACGGGGAACTTATTGGCCAGAGCGTTGACATACTGGTGCCAGGGGCAATGCGTGCGCAGCACCACACTAAGCGTGACGCATTCTTTAAGATGTATGAAATGCGCCGTGAGGAGATGGGAACTGATGTTCATGGAGTTACCGTTACAGGGGTACGCAAAGACGGCTCTGAGTTTCAGGCGGCATTAGGACTGTCGCCACTGGCAGAGGATAGTTCAAGGGGGATATGTGTCTGCGCCTCAATCAAAGATATTTCAACACTAAAGCGCCCGTGAGGTCCATGAAGATTGGGGGTGCGCGATGTGGCGATGATTATTAACCGAACAGGACATTTCTATTTTGCACGTGATGATTTATTATGTTGACAATAACGTATCCAATAATTATACTAACACTATGACAAATAATGTTGTGCTTAACACTGACTTTTCGGATTTACGTCTTGTTAAAAGAGGTAAGGTAAGGGACATCTACGATCTCGGCCAGCACCTCCTGTTAGTGGCAACTGACAGGTTGTCGGCCTTTGATGTGGTGCTCCCGGATGGTATCCCTTCCAAGGGCGATGTGCTTACCGCTATTTCGGCCTTTTGGTTTTCCCATGTAGAGACAATTGTTAATAATCACATAGTTGCAACAGACGTAGATGCCTTCCCCGATGCCTGCCAAAAATATAGGGAGATACTTAATAAAAGGACGATGCTCGTTAAGAAGGCAGGCCCGCTTGCGGTAGAGTGCATTGTCAGGGGTTATTTATCAGGCTCCGCGTGGAAGGAATATAAGAGGGACGGCACGGTGTGCGCGATTAAGCTGCCCGGTGGATTAAAGGAATCAGAGAGACTGCCAGAAGCAATATTTACTCCAAGCACGAAGGCCGAAAAGGGCCACGACGTAAATATTTCTTTTGATGAGGCCGTCTCCATAGTTGGGCGCGATGTTGCTGAAAAGTTAAAAGGGCTGAGCCTTGCGATATACCACAAGGCGGCTGATTACGCCCTCGGTAGGGGTATCATAATTGCCGACACAAAATTCGAGTTCGGCATCTTAAATGGGCAGCTAATCCTGATAGACGAATTATTAACCCCCGACTCATCACGCTTCTGGCCACTAAAAGACTATGAGGCGGGTAGGGCGCAAGAGAGTTTCGACAAGCAGATAGTCAGAGATTACCTGTTGACGTTGGACTGGAATATGGATTATCCTGGGCCAGGGCTACCGGCTGAAATCATTGCTAAGACCTCTCTTAGATATAAAGAGATACTTGGGATATTAACATGTTAGAAGATGATAAACAATTAATTCTTACCTGCGGCTGGTGTAAGAAGATAAAAAACGACGCCGCATGGCAGACCGTTGAGGAGTTTCTTAATTCAATGGGCTATGCCAACATTACGCACGGGATGTGTAGTGAGTGCTCAGAGAAGATATTCCAAAAAAGGGTCTATTTGGAGAGTTATCAAAATATCTGCAAGGCCATAAGTTCAAGTATCGCTTTAGATGAGGTTCTGAATCTGATTGTTACAAATATCGTAAGGGTAATGAACGTCAAGGCGTGTCTTTTAAGGCTGATAAATAAAAAACTAAGGACTTTAGACGTTGCCGCCTCGTTCGGGTTATCCGGCGATTATGTTAACAAGGGGGCGGTGACCTTTGACCAGAGTTTGGAAGACGCGATGTCGGGCAAGCCTGTGTCCATATACGATGTCGCGGACGATAAGAATTCGATATATTTTCATGCCGCAAAAAAAGAGGGTATCAGGAGCATCATGAGTGTCCCGTTGCGATTCAAAGACGATATTATCGGGATAATGAGGATGTACACGGCTGAGCCGAGAAACTACTCGGACGAGGATATGAAATTTGTCTCAGCCATAGCTGAGCAAGCCGCGATGGCGATAATGAACGCCAAGGAGTTTGAGACTATCGTATCGCGGGAAAAGGAATACCTGAGGGTATTTCGGGAGATATCCAAGGCACTAAGCTCTTCGCTGAACCTTGAGGAAATCCTCAATATGATTGTAAGGACAATCCCTGAGGCCATTCAGGTAAAAGGGGCTACGATAAAACTTATAGACGAAAAGACAAAGAGGATTAAGCTTGCGGCGGCATACGGGCTGAATGAGGATTTTTTAATAAAAGACCCCACGGGAAAGGAACTCAATATCATGGAGGCGCTAAACCACCTGTACTCACAGGGGGCGTCGCTGCCTTTTTTAAAGGACAAGGACATGAATATCCTTGAGGAGCTGAACTATAAATCGGTCTTTATTTACGATGCCACGACAGACCCCCGGGTCATGAACAAAAAAGACATAATAGAAGAGGGCATAAAAAGCATCCTATCAGTTCCTATACTGGCAAGGGGCAAACTAATCGGCGTAATTAAATTGTTTACCGGCTGGCTTAGGAATTTCACTCAGGAAGAGGTGGACTTTGTTACGTCCTTAGCCGAGCAGTGTGGACTTGCGATAGTCAACGCGACCATGTACGAAAAACAATACAAAGAGGTAACATATTTAAAAACCATTCAGGAGATAACAAAACTCAGGACGAAGACGAAGGATTTCAACGAGGTGTTAAATCACATCGTTAAGCGCCTGCCTGAGATAATGAATACAAAGGCGGCAACCATACGGCTGTTAAACCGGGAAAATGAGAGACTTGAACTGGTGGCGGCCTCTGGCCTGAGCGACGAGTACCTCAACAGAGGCTCAATTGAGTTTGAGGAAAATATAAAGATTGCCCTCAAGGGAGAGCCTGTAGCCATCCACGACGCGGCAAACGATGCGCGAATGATCTTTAACAAAGAGGCCCAAAGGGAAGGGATTCAGAGCATCCTCGTCATCCCCCTGATGCTCTACAATAACATTATAGGCGTCCTGAGGCTCCTGACCAGCGAGCCGCGGGTCTTCACAAGCGATGAGATAGACTTCGCCATGGCCCTTGCGGAGGAGGCGGCAATAGTGATCGAAAATGCCCGTCTGCAAAATAAAATATAAGTTGAGCCAATTGCAAAACACAGATGCTCTCTGTACCTTCAACTTCCTGGATTCCTGCCTTCGCAGGAATGACAGACAGGGGGCTGTTGTATAATGACAGACAAGGGACTGTTGTATAATGTTGTCATTCCCGCGAAAGCGGGAATCCAGTCTTTAAGAGCGAACAAAAACTGTACGCATTTATTCATTTTGCAAATGGCTCACTTGCAAGCCACCAGTTAATGGCCCCCTACGCGCGCGTAATATCATACCTTAAGATGATTAAATTCTCGCATTCGTTGTTTGCGCTGCCGTTTGCCTTCTCCTCGGCCATTTTAGCGGCCGGAGGTCTTCCTCCAGCTTATAAGATACTCTGGATAACGGTTGCGATGGTCTCAGCCCGTTCAGCGGCCATGGGATTGAACAGGGTAATAGACAGGAGGATAGACGCCCAAAACCCCCGAACAAAGAATCGTGAAATCCCCACCGGAGTTATCACCGTTGCCGACGCGGTGGCCTTTGTGGTGGTGTCTTCGATTATCTTTGTGGTCTCGGCATACATGTTAAATCCCCTGTGTCTTATGCTCTCTCCGGTAGCGCTTGCCATCATATATCTTTATTCTTATACGAAGCGATTCACATGGGTCTGCCATATAGTGCTTGGGGTGGCCATAGCCTTTGCGCCGCTTGGGGCGTGGATAGCGGTCAGGGGGAGTTTTACTATTGAGGCGGTGCCACTGCCAGTGGCCGTTGTGTTGTGGCTGGCGGGGTTTGATATTCTCTATGCCCTTGCCGATATCGAATTTGACAGGAGCCACGGGCTGCATTCTATACCTCAGCGCTTCGGCATAAGGACGTCTTTGAATATAGCGAGGGTGTTTCATATGGTTACATGGATTTTTTTAATCATATGCGGCGGCGTATTTCATATGGGAATAGTTTATTATACCGGGATGGCAATCGTGGCCGGTCTCTTAATATATGAGCACAGACTGGTCAGGCCGGGGGATTTAAGTAAGCTCAACATGGCCTTTTTTAATATGAACGGGTATATCAGCATAACGGTGCTCGTGTTTATCGCGTTTGATAAATTGCTTGGATAGGGGAAGGAAACAATGGCCAGCGGGGAAGTGTATAAGATAAAATTAGATGTATTTGAAGGACCGCTTGATTTGCTTCTGTCGCTAATTCATAAAAACAAGATAGACATCTACGACATACCGATAGCCTTTATCACCGGGCAGTATCTTCAATATTTAACCATTATGAAGGATTTGAACATTGATGTCGCAGGTGAATTTATCGTAATGGCGGCCACACTGATACACATAAAATCAAAAATGCTGCTGCCTGCCGAAGAGAGGGTAGGGCAAGAGGAAGAGGAAGACCCACGTATGGAGCTGGTTCAGAGATTAATCGAGTATCAGTCGTATAAGGATGCTGCATTTTCACTAAAGGAAAAGGAGGCGATTTGGGAAAACATATTCTCAAAGGAACCCGACTGGGCAATTGAGGGTGCTAAGATACAGCAACAGCCATACCTGATTGACCTTAGTCTGTACGACCTTATAAAGGCGCTTCAGTGCGTCATAGACAAAAAACCCTTTGAGATAAGGTCTATAACAAAAGAAAACTTGACCATTAAAGATAAAATTGCTATTATTACGGAGAGGCTTGAGCTGGAGAAAGATAAGATATTATTTTATAGTTTTTTTACAGACGCGGCAACGAAAATGGAGGTCATAATAACCTTTCTTGCCCTGCTTGAGATACTTAGGTTGGGGCTTGCTTACGCGTTTCAGGACGGTGAGTTTACGCATATATGGATAAGAAGGCGTTGAACACAGGAGATTTGCTGAGGGTAAAAAAAAGGATGGTGGTGGGGTTATGATAAAAAGAATGAATGTGCGATATTGCGTCGGCGTATTGTTTGTGTTAACGATGGTAGTGTCCTGTACAAGTACCGTGACTACACGTACTGTAACACCTCAGGTAGATAGTGATAATAACAATAGTAGTAGTAATAGTAAGAAAGATAATCAGGTCAAAGGGCATTATGCCCATGGAGTTTCAAAGATGAAGGAGGACGACTACCAGGGTGCCTTTGTGGAATTTAAAAAGGCGCTTGAGATAGACCCAAAAGATAAGGATTCCTTAAACGCCCTTGGCCTTGTCAATCATCGGTTTGGTGATTATACAAGTGCAAAGGAGGCATTTCTAAAGGCAATCGCCTCAGACAAGAATTTCTCTGACGCATATAATAATCTCGGCATAACCTGTGCTGTCATGGGTCAATGGGCCGAATCTGTAGAGGCGTTTAGAAACGCGTTAAAAAATCCCCTTTACGCCACACCGGACAAGAGCTATCAAAATCTCGGATTCTCCTTATACAGGCTTGGCAAATACGACGACGCCATCAAGTCTTTCAGGGATTCCCTTTCGAGAAATCGAAACAACATAGGGTCATACTTAGGCATAGCCCTCTGCCACAATGCCGCCGGACGATATGGCGAGGCCAACGACGCACTGATGGAGGCGATACGCCTTGCCCCGGAGTATAAGGGCAACGTTCAAAAGGCACAAAAAGACTTTGAACAGAAAAGACGCTCAAGCACTGGCATAACCGCACAGGACTATGCAAACTACCTTGAGATATTAAATTATTGATGGGCTGCTGATGGACAAAGTCGCATACCTGCAGACATGGGGCTGTCAAATGAACGTCCACGACACGGAGAAAATAGCCGGGGTTCTGAGGGATGAGGGCTACGCCTTCACCAATGAACCAGAGGACGCCGCCCTGATAATCCTCAACACATGCAGCATCAGAGAGAAGGCGCAGCACAAATTCCTGTCAAGATTGGGGTATTTTAAACGCCTGAAAAGAAAGACCCCGGGGCTGCAGATAGCCGTCGCAGGCTGCATTGCCCAGCAAGAGGGTGAGCGGTTTTTGATAGACAACCAATACGTAAACTTTACATTCGGGCCGCAGAACATAGCAAAACTTCCGGAACTCATCCTCAGCGACAGACGAAAGGCCGCCGTAGAGGAAAATCCCGCATTGGCAGAGACAGATATTGCCGCCGTGAGAGGCGACGGCACAAGGGCTTGGGTAAATATCATGTACGGCTGTAACAACTTTTGCAGCTACTGCGTCGTTCCACACACAAGGGGCAGGGAGCGCTCCAGGCCAATTGACAGTATTGTCAACGAGATAAGAACACTCTCAGGTGAGGGCTATAAGGAAATAACCCTGCTTGGCCAAAACGTAAACTCATATAAAGACCCAGGGAATAGTTTTGATAAGAACTCTTCTTTCCCGCGGCTGCTTGAAGCCATAAACGCGATAGAAGGGATTGAGAGGATTCGCTTTGTAACGTCTCACCCCAAGGACCTCTCCCTGGAGTTGATTCATGCAATAAGGGATTTTAACAAGGTGTGTGAGCACATACACCTGCCGCTTCAGTCAGGCTCGTCACGAATCCTTTCCCTGATGAACAGAAAATACTCCTACGCACAGTATCTTGATAAAATAACCACCCTAAGAGGACACATACCAGGTATAACAATCACATCGGACATAATAACCGGTTTTCCCACCGAGACCAACGAAGACCAGCAACAGACACTTACAGCGTTAAAAGAAATCGAATTTGATGGCGTCTTCGCGTTTAAATACTCAAAACGCCGTTACACGCGGGCAGCAGAGATGGAAGGGCAGATTGAAGAGGATATTAAATCAGACAGGCTTAAAACAATCCTTGAATTGCAAGATGTTATAACAGATAAAATAAACAGGCGGCTTCAGGGTCAAAAGGTGGAAATCCTTGTCGAGGGTGAAAGCTCCTCAGACGTAAATCATTGGACAGGCAGGACGAGGACAAATAAGATAGTTAATTTCACACCCGAAAAATCCATTAAAAAAGGAATGCTTGTCACAGTAACCATAACAAACTCTTTTAGACATTCACTGCAAGGCCGTCCCTAAGGACTATCGGCTGGTAATTAAGTGTTCATGAGGGGTAATAATAGGCGGCAATGAAATTTTGTGTGCTGACCCTTGGCTGCAAATCCAACCAATCTGAAAGCAGCCTGATAGAAGCAATTTTAACGGGAAATTCCCATCAAAAGGTATCGCTTGAAGAGCAGCCGGATGTCTGCGTAATAAACACATGCAGCGTTACGGCTAAGAGCGACTACCAGTCGAGGCAACTGATAAGGCGAGCGTTGAAGGCGGGGGCGTCGGTAATTGTGACGGGCTGCTATTCAGAGCTTAACGCCCACCAGATAGGACAGATAAGCAAGGAAGTCGAGATCGTAAAAAACGAGGACAAGGGCGAGTATTTCAAAGATAAATTTGGGCCGGGCTCAAATCTCAGGTCAACAAATTATGGAAACAGCCGCGCCTTGCTAAAGATACAGGACGGCTGCAATGCCTCCTGTACATACTGCATAATACCACAAACCAGAGGGGCGTCAAGGTCGAGGCCAGTGGAGGAAATAATCAGCGAGGCCAAAGATATCGAGGCGGCAGGGTTTATGGAACTTGTCATAACGGGGATTCATATAGGCTACTATGGGGTTGATCTGAATCCTAAGATAGAACTTTCAGAACTTATTGAAAACATATTGGTAAATACTAATAATTTAAGAATCAGATTGACCTCAATAGAGGTAAGTGAAATAACAGGCAGACTTATTGAACTCTTTGAAAACGACAGGATTTGCAACCACATCCACGTACCGCTGCAAAGCGGAGACGATCAAATATTGAAAAAGATGAACAGGCCATACAGCACCGCCGACTTCAGGGCAACCATATTACGCCTTGCGCAATCTATTGATAACATATCAATTGGTTCTGACGTCATTGTCGGTTTTCCTGGTGAGACGCATGATAATTTTAAAGATACCTATGGCTTTATCTCATCCATACCACTGACGTACCTGCATGTATTTCCATATTCAAAGAGAAAGGACACGAAGGCCGCAACCATGCCCGGGGCCGTGGATGAAGGGATAAAAAAACAGCGCGCGGCGCACCTGAGAGCATTGTCTGATGAGACGAGGCGTGCGTACATGTCTGACCAGGTTGGGAAGAGCCTGTGCGCGGTAGTTGAAACTATTGAAGGCGGCGCATTTGGCGGCACAACTGGAAATTACCTGAAAATAATATCAGAGACAGTGCCTGGATATGAAGTACGGGAAAAACGCCTTGTAAATCTCATAGTTACTGGACAGGAAAATGATCGTCTTACGGGAAAGCTGATAATAATCTGATAACCTGCCATTTTATAAAGAATAATCAATTGCTTAATAGTTAGACAATAACGGTAGAAGCGCTTAAACAGGACTGCTGCAAGGCAAATTCACATGATTACCGACAATTTATCAACAAAACATGTTGATATAAAATGTCTGATAAGATATATTATGTAAAATAACTGATATGGTTAAATCTATGCTCCGGCACGTCTGCCGCCGTGCATTCGTATGCTTGAAAAATATCAAAAGATAAGGTATAATCATTACATGAGCGTGATAACGATACCGGAGGTATTAAGAAAAAAACTCGGCGACGACGGCGCAGAGGCCCTTGTCAGGATTATTAACGATGCTGATTCAAGCTCCCGTAAAGACTTAGCCACAAAATCTGACCTTGAAAGTGCCAAGGCTGACATCATCAAGTGGGTAGCCGCCATGCTCGTGGCGCAGGCTGCTTTGATAGCCGGTATGTTCAGGCTGTTAGGACTTGTTAAATAGTACCCGCCTTAAACGCTGCCAGTTCGACCTGTGTTCAGGCCTTAGACTGCGGTGATGTTTGTTCTTTTTCCTTTTTTGAGCCTTGAAAAAGTTCTTTGAATACAAATGCCGTAACCAGACTGACAACCGTTGTGCCGCCTATTATTGAAGCTGTCGTTTCGGCATGTAATAAAAGTGCGACTAAGGATGCAGCCAACCCTGATATTCCAATTGTAAGCCCATATATTTGCCCACGCTTACGCTCGTTTGCTCCTAAATTGAGAGCAATTTCATTTTGCCTCAGAACTTCGTCTCTCATCTTATGGGCATGTCGTTGTTCACACTCTGCCATTGACAATATTCTTTCCGCAGTTCCAGGTAAAACCTGTTCATATCTTTGAAAGGATACAGGGTCTGGCAAAGGGCCTGAATGCGATGAGATAATACCTGTCACCTTGGGAACTGGCATTTCTTTGTGGACAGGAGATGTGGTCATCAGACCACTATTTATCTTCTTCGACTTTTTTATCGTCTTCGACATCTGCAATGCTCATGGCATGGCTGATATAACCTCCAACGGCTACCCAATAACCGTGAAGATTTTCAGCGTCTGTTTGAAGAGAGCCATTTATATCTATGTTTGACAGATATTCGCTATAATCGGTGTTTGGGTATATATCAAGGACGCTTCCGATACCCTTAAATATATTTCGTGTTCGTCTGGTCATAATGACCATTATAACAATCAGTTATATAAAAATACAATCCCCCTTTTGTGCGCTGGTTAAGACGGTATTGGAGGTTCAGTCATACAGACAGCTTAAAATCAGCGTCAAGTCGTCAGGTTATTATATAGCAATTAACTTACACATTGCTGTATTATAGAACTCCGATGATTGGTTCGCTCAGAGGAAAGATTTTGCGTAAAAAGCCTGACATGGTTTTACTTGAGGTAAACGGCGTCGGCTATGAGGTGCATTGCCCTATAAGCGTGCTTACTTCAATACCCGGCGAGGGACAGAGTGTGTTTCTGTTCATCTATACGCATGTGCGCGAGGATATACTGCAGCTTTACGGCTTTCTTAAAGAGGAGGAAAGGTTTATTTTTACGAAGATACTATCTGTCAGCGGTGTCGGGCCAAAGCTGGCCCTCGCGGCGCTTTCCGGCCTTTCGGCTGATAAGTTCGCCTCCGCCGTTAATTCCAACGACATTGACACACTTACCGCTATCCCCGGTATCGGTAAAAAAACAGCCCAGCGCATCGTACTCGAACTCAAGGAGAAACTCCCCGTTTCTACCGCGTTTATCAACAGGGATTACGAGGACGCCCTGTCCGCACTTGTCAATCTCGGCTACAAAAGGACAGACATTATACATATCCTCGAAACACTTAATAAAAAGGGAATTCGTGACCTTGAATCTCTTCTGAAAGAATCCTTAAAATTGTTATCAAAGACTGACCAGTGACCAGCAAGTGAAAGAAGATAGAACGATTCAATCGCAGCAGATAGTCTCCGAGGATGGGCAGATAGACTACACGCTCAGGCCGGGGACTTTTCAGGAGTTTATCGGGCAGACAAGGATTAAGGAAAACCTGGGGATATTTATTGAGGCGGCAAGGCGGCGCGGTGAACCCCTTGACCATATATTGTTTTGCGGCCCACCTGGCCTTGGTAAGACCACTATCGCAAATATCATAGCCAACGAACTAAATGTTAATATAAAGACTACCTCAGGGCCGGTGCTGGAGAGGGCCGGTGACCTTGCCGCCATTTTGACGAACCTCTCTGACAACGACATCCTCTTCATAGACGAGATTCATCGCCTGCCCCGCATCGTAGAGGAAATAATGTACCCCGCCATGGAGGATTTCAAACTTGATATCCTTATTGGGCAGGGGCCAAGCGCAAGGACGCTTAAATTAAATTTGCCCAGGTTTACCCTAATCGGGGCAACCACCAGAACCGGTCTTTTGACCTCCCCCCTAAGGGACAGGTTCGGCGTCATTAACAGGCTTGAGTACTACGGCCATCCAGACCTTGTGGTGATAATAAATCGCTCAGCGGCGATTATTGACGTAGAGATAACGGACGAGGCATCGCTGGAGATAGCGAGGCGGTCGCGCGGCACACCCAGAATCGCCAACAGGCTCTTAAAGCGGGTCAGAGACTTCGCCCAGGTAAAAAACAACGGCGTTGTTGATTTAAAAATAGCCCAAATTGCCCTTGCGTCTTTAAATATAGACAAGCTGGGGCTTGACGATATGGATAGAAAGGTACTGCTGACGATAATTGAAAAATTCGGCGGCGGCCCTGTGGGGATTGAGACCATCTCGGCCTCAGTCAGTGAGGACAAGGACACAATAGAGGATGTCTATGAACCATATCTGTTGCAGGAGGGCCTGCTTGAGCGTACCCCGCGAGGTAGGCTTGCAACCCCCCTCGCCTATGAACACCTTGGCAAGGCAGTTCCACACCGGCTGTTTTAAATGAACATACTGCTTCACATATGCTGCGCTAACTGTGCCGTATTCCCCATTGATGTATTAAAAAAAAGGGGCATAGAGGCGGCGGGTTTCTGGTACAACCCCAACATCCATCCACTCACCGAATATGCCCTGCGCCTCGATGCCGTAAGACAGCTTACCTCTCATAATGGGTTTGAAATATACTACGACAATTACTACGGCCTTGAGGAATTTATTGAAATCGCTGCTCATAAGGGAAAAGACAGATGTGCCGCCTGCTACCGAATGCGCCTTACCCAAACCGCACTGAGGGCAAAGGCCCTGAACTATGACGCATTTTCAACCACCCTACTCTACAGCATTTATCAAAAATACGAGGTTATCGTTGAAACGGCATCTGACATTGCAAATAAATATTCAATCGAATTCTTTGAAGAGGATTTCAGAAAGGGTTGGCACGAGGGCATTGAGATGTCCAAAAAACTCTCCCTCTACAGACAGAAATACTGCGGCTGCATTTACTCAGAAATGGAGCGCTATGCTGGGAAAATTGCAGACGGCCTCAGGCTTTCGTGACATTAAACTGCTGATTTAATTTTCTTTATTCCTTCTTGTGTAACCTTTTTCTAAACACGACGTCTAACATTATAGTAAGTTAACTTTTAGTTAACAAAAAAAAAGAAGGCAAAAAAGGAGAAAGAAAGATGAAGAAGATTTATGTCCTGGCGGTACTGATGGCGGGTTTGTTAATCTTTGGGCAGCAGGCATTTGGTTTTGGAGGCCCAGGCAACAGCGGTCCTGGTAGCAGCGCAATGATGCCATTACCCATAAAACCACTCCTTGTGACAGGAAGCGACGGCACTGCATATGTTGAATCAGTGAATACCGCAGGTACAGTTTCTGGCAGCCTCACGTCAAACATAACGGCAATAACCTCGTCAGGGGCAAAGCAGGCTATAGCCGTGAATGGCAAGGTCATGAGTCTCGTTATGGGAAAAGACACCTCATCAAGGGACACGCTTGTTGCAGTTGCCAGTGTCCCTCCCCAGTCCACAAATTCAACACCAGGCAGTCCTTCGACGGTGCTGTACTTCGTATCGCTGCCGTTTAACCAGAGCGCCACACCCGTGTCAGTCAGTTTAGACGGTATGAACGCATCTGAGCCGGTGTTCGTAAATGGTTTTGTGTATATTACCACTTCATCTGTAACCTTTAGTAACAGCGGTACGCCGGGCAGCCAGACCTCGTATCTGTATATTGTCGGCACAAACGGCTCGATAGTTTCACAGGTTGCGTATTAGACAATAACCCTTTCACCCTCCAGCGCGGCTGCGAATTCTCCTGTTGGGATTGGCAGCCGCGCCCCTGATTGTCCACTGAAGGCTGCCCTGATCTCAACTGAGTGCACAGGGTTAATATTTTCTTATCGTTTCCAATTTTTTTTGTGTAACCTTTTAATAACCTGAACGTCTATACTTATAGAGTGGTTAAATATATATGGAAGAGGAAGAGATGAGTGTACAGACAATGGGTTATAATTTTATACCGGTGGGTATTGCTGCGATGCTCAGAGATTCGTTTGACATAACCATGGCAGACACAGTTTTTGTTAAAGATAGTGAGCCTGGGGCAGCCGATATGATTTATATCAACGCGGTATTGGCCGGTGACGAAGAGGCGTTTAACGAATTAGTAAGGCGTTATAAGCGCAAGGTATTTAAAATAACGGCACGTTTTACGCGTGATCAATTTGAACTGGACGACATATGCCAGGAGGTGTTTATCAAGGCGTTTAAAATGCTTGGCAAGTATAGGGCGGATGCGCCGTTTGAACACTGGCTGTCAAAGATCACTATCAATTGCTGCTACGACGCCATTAGGAAGCAAAAAAGCAGGGCGGACGATGTCCCTCTTGAGGATGTCGGCGAATTTGCTGCTGCTCCTTCATATAATAAAGAGAAATCATACAGGGAACTATACGGCGCGCTGGACAGACTCCATCCAAAAGATAAGATGATAATTGTGCTGCTTGAACTGGAGGAGAAATCTGTACGAGAAGTAGCGGAGCTTACCGGATGGAGCGAGACAAATGTAAAAGTGCGCGCATTCAGAGCGCGCTGGAAACTTAGGAGATTCCTGGAGGCAAACCATGAAAAATAAAAGGCTTGACGAGCTGTTTCGTGAGGTACGAAACAGCAGACCAGATACATCCGGTCTGGAGCGAAATTTCGAGACAAGACTGGCAAGGCGTTTCCACGCGAAAAAAGAAAACCAGTGGAATATCTACGAATGGTCATGGAAACTAATGCCATATTTCATAGCGTTAATTATATTGCTGAGCACATTGGGGTTTGGCGTAACATCGCATAAACAGAAAGACTATTACTATACATATACCACAGGGTTAGAGCAAACTGTGCTCATGGCCTATATGAAGGACAACAGATGAGAGACTATAAAGGGATAGCCGGTGTACTGATAATTTTTCTGATTGGCGGCATTGTCGGCGCAATCATCACCCAATATGTGTGCAGTATCAAAATGGAGCATATGCATCCTGGCGGTACAATGGGTGGTCCTGGACACATGACCGATATGATCGTCAAACATATCACTAAAGACCTGGGACTGGATAATGAGCAGAAAGAGAAATTACGAGTGATAATGGACAAAATGGATAAAAAAATGGCGATAATTCATAAACAGGTATTTCCTCAGATAAAATTGATCATTGAAGAGGCGGACAATAGCACTATGTCCATTTTACGTGCCGATCAAAAAGAGGTTTTTAAGACATTTATAGAGCGAAGGAACGCCTTTGGCCCCTTTAATTAAGAGCAGCACAGACTTTTTTGCCCAAAAAGGAGGTGATTCGCAGTGTGTGAAGCAGTATGACAATATTTGAATAACTGCGTGGTATTTGTTAGGGAATTATAATACAACAAACAGGAGGAACCCTAATGGTTTCAGGAGCAACTACAGGGCCAAGTGCAGCAGATATGGCACAGATGAGTCAGAAGATGTTTAAGGCTATGGACACAAACGGAGATGGTCAAATCTCTAAAGCTGAGACGCAGGCCTTCAGTGATAAGATGAAGGCCAGGACAGGCAAGCAAGGTCCGAGCGTTGATCAGTTCTTTTCACAGTTCGACACTGATAAAAGCGGCAGCATAAGCCAGAGCGAATTCGACAGCGCCAATAAGCAGATGATGGATAAGATGAAGGGTATGGCAATGAAGATGGGCGCTAACGGCGGATCCACCATGAATGCCTCAGGCAATACCTCAAACGAGGATTCAACGCTGTTACAACTTAGCGCGTATTCATCTACCTCTGGTGCGGGCAGTTCAAAAGAGAAGGATGCACAGAAAAGTACCAGTGTCTATGCGTAGCAGCTAAAGATTTTCGGTAAGGGTTGGCAGTGATTGTCCTGTCAACCCTGGATTGACGTACCACCTGAAAAAAAAGGAGCCGCATTATGAGAAGACTGATTATTGCGTCATCTGTATTAGTAGTTATCGTTCTATTAACTGTCAACCTGACAGCCAAAGCATCCACTGAGAAAATCGTGTTTCTTGGCGACAGCCATATGGCATTTACCGATTGGAATGGCTTGTTTTCCAATGGCGACATAATAAACCGCGGGATAAATGGCGACGATTCTCAAAGAATATACAATCGCCTTGAGTCTATAATCAAGGACAACCCGAAAAAGGTTTTTATCATGGTTGGCACAAATGATATTTTCAGAGGTGTTACCCCAGAAAACTTCATTAAGACCTATGACAATATATTACGTGTCCTGACAAAAAAATTGCCACACGCGGAGATATACGCCATGACTATATTACCTGTTAATCTTGAAAATGACGTCGTCTATAACAAGATTGTAGTCTCTTTAAACGAGAAAATAAGACAGGATGTGGAGTATCATAAAAATGACAACATAATGTTTTTGGACATATACGAGTCGTTCACCTCGGCTGGCACATTAAAGTTAAACCCCGCATTTACATTCGACGGCATACATCTGTCAGACCAGGGATATCTGAATTGGAAACAGCAAATCAGGCCGTATGTGATGTAATCACCTATTTTTTAATAATGGGGTTATTTTAGCAGAAATGGAGCGCTATGCAGAAGAGATGTAAGCGTCAAGAAAACCCCATCTTTACAGTGGGGGTAGCAGATGTCATAATG
>NZ_JBJUSG010000050.1:0-22768 GCF_046044395.1 Candidatus Magnetominusculus dajiuhuensis
GGGATGCCCTCGCAGGGAAATCAACGGGTGTAGTTATTTAGACGCTTACGTTGCTGTAGGCCATAAGATATTGGAGGTAATCTACACACTCCTGACCAAGAAAGAACCTTACAACGATCCAAATATAGATTACGAGGCGTTGATGGCAAAACGAAATGCTCCACGCTGGATACGAATGTTAACTAAACTTGGATATGTAAGGAAAAAAGCGTAGAATCATAGCAAAAAAACTGTCAAGAGACGGTAGGGGGAGGTGTGTGCCCTAGCTCCATAGGATTTTCACGGTAAAGCTGGAATCCAGTCCATGAGATTCCGATTGTAATTTTCAAATGCGTTTGCCCTGTATGGCAGCCGCCTTTGAAAATTGCCCAGTCGCCTCCCCTGAACACGCAAGGACTGCCTCCACCGAGGCCATACAGCCCTCCCCGCACAGGCAGAGAGTTCACGGCGTCTCTCTGCCTTTTCCCTGTGTCATATCCCACTGCCTTCCTTTTTTACTTATTTATTATGCAACGGGACACGGGCGTGTTGCCCTATTTTTCAGGCTTTCTTTTCTTTTATATTCTTATCCTTCTCTTGCCTTGCCATAGTGTGCGGGTTTTGTTTTTTTGACCAGTCCTTAGGTGGCAGTATTTCGCTCATCTTATCAAGCTCATTTACCTTTTTCTGCCTCTCGTAAATCCTCACCCATGCGCATTTTATATCTGCGCTTACCTCGCAATTGCCGTCTTTCATGCCGCCGCACGGGCCGTTGAGCAGTCCCTTAGGGCAGTTTGTAATCGGGCAGATGCCGCCGGTCTTGTCAATTATACACTCGCCACACAGGGAGCATCTCTCGTCAAACACCTGAAACCTGGTCATATTGCCCAAAAACATGGTATCGTTTGATGGATAGACCGGTTTATCAGGGAATATCTCCACGCCGGACTGTGTGCCCGCTCCACACGACATTACCACAATTGCGTCTGCGGCGTCACTGGCCTCTTTGTCCTTTTTCAACTCTATTTTTGTGCCAAGCGTCTGGCATCCCGTCTTTGGAATCAGCATCCCCGTAACGGTCTTTCCCTCTTGCTCCAGTTCCTCTTTCATAGCCTTCATGGCGGCCTCATCGCCCGTCCCGCAAAGAGACGCGCACTCAGAACACCCAACCAAAAAGAAACTGTTATATTTTTTGAGGCTCTTCATAAGCTCCTCGTGGGGCTTCCTTTTTGAGATAATCATGTTGTCCTCACTTTGTATTTATTTTACTATTCATTATTATGCTGTTCATTTTACGGTGGCCTTGGCGGCTTCAACGGTATTGTACATGAGCATGGCTATCGTCATAGGCCCCACACCACCCGGAACCGGGGTAATAAAACCCGCCCTCTCCTTTGCCTTTTCAAACTCCACATCACCGGTAAGTTTGCCGTCTTCTTTGACGTTGATACCGATGTCTATAACCGCGGCACCCTCCTTAATCCAGTCGCCCTTGATCATCTCGGCCTTGCCTACCGCGGCGCAGAGGATGTCTGCTCTCAGGCAGGTCTCTTTCAGGTCAGGCGTCCTGCTGTGGCAAATTGTAACAGTGGCGTGCTGCCTTAGAAGCAACAGCGCTATGGGTTTCCCAACGATAACGCTCCTTCCCACTACCACCGCGTGCTTGCCCTTGGGATCAACGCCATAGGCCTCAAGCAGCTTCATACAGCCATGCGGGGTGCACGGCAAAAAGCCCGGCTCATCAAGCACCAGCCTTCCCAGTGAGTCCGGCCCGAAACCGTCAACATCTTTATCCGGTGAGATTGCGTGCATGACTTCCTTTTCGTTCAGGTGTTTGGGCAGGGGAAGCTGGACGAGGATGCCGTGAACCTTAGGGTCATTGTTCAGGTCGTCTATAAGCTTCATAAGCTCTTCCTGCGTGGAATCTTCTGGAATCTTGTTACCCATACTTTTGATTCCCAGCGATTCGCACATCTTTTCCTTGCTTGACACATATTTCTTTGACGCCGGATTCTCACCGACGAGTACAACCGCAAGGCCAGGCACCACACCCTTTGCCTTTAGCGCCTCTACTTCATGCCTTAACGCCTCTGTTATGTCCTTCGCTACCTTCTTTCCATCAATTATAGTTGCTGACACTGAACCCTCCTTGAGATTATTTTTTAATGAGAGCGAGCATTTCCTCTCTGGTTGATTGTTTACTTCTGAATATACCCCGAACTGCTGACGTGACTACCCGTGCGCCGTTTTTCTTTGTGCCACGCATACTCAGGCACAGATGCTCGGCGTCTATAATGACCATAGCGCCCTTTGGCCGGAGTTTTGCCATTATCAAATCAGCAAGCTCCGTAGTCAGCCTCTCCTGCACCTGTAGCCGCCGTGCCAGTATATCCACCACCCTTGCCAGCGACCCAATGCCCACTATCTTACCCGCGGTCGGTATGTAGGCTATGTTTACAAACCCGAAAAAAGGCAGCAGGTGGTGTTCACACATAGAATAAAAACTTATATCCTTAAGCATCACCATCTCCTCGTGAGATTCGCCCTTAATAGGGTGCAATATCTCCTCAATTGAGGTCTCGCGCCCCGAAAGTATCTCCTCGTACATGGCAGAGATACGCTCTGGCGTGCTGCAAAGCCCCGGCCTTGTGATGTCCTCTCCAATCCCCTCAAGAATGAGCCGTATGCCTTCCTCAATCTTTTGCTTATTCAAGCGGCGCTCCCCCCTCTGCAATATAAAACGCCGGAGTCAGTTACAATCATATCCACCCTCACGTCGTGGCTCATAACCGGCACACTCTCAAAAATTTGCTCACCATAGGCAATGGCGGCAAGGACAGGGCGGTGTCTATCACTTCTACCACCAATAAACCTGTCATAGTAGCCGCCGCCGTAGCCGATACGCCCTCCTGTCTTGTCAAACGCGAGGCCCGGCATGACTATAATATCTATGTCATCGGCGCATACCCGCCGCTGCGGACGCGGCTCCGGTATGTCCATATATCCCAGTACGAGTTCCGACAGGTTTCTTACGGCGTATGGCTCAAGCTCACGCGTATTTAGATTAACACGCGGCAGGACGATTGTCTTTTTTATATTCAGCGAGGATTGAATCATATCAAGCGTATTGGGTTCACTCCTGATGGAGGCGAAGAACATGACCATTTTGGCCTTAATAAACTCCTCGGTTTCAAACAAATTATCCTGTATCTCTTTGTCTTTAAGCCTCTTGATTTCGGGGGCGATAGAATCACGCACCCTTACGGCCTCTATTCGCAGCACCATCTTAGCGGCCTGTTCTGTTCCTATCGCAATCATCGCGCGATGGCCTCTTCTATGGATTTTTTTATCATATCGGCCTCAACAACCGCGCTGGGGGCGTGCAGAAACGGCGGGGCGGCGTTTATGTCCGCCTGTACGATGTCAGCGCTAAAGCTGATATATCCGATGAGGTTCATGCCTTCAATATTTTTTTCAATGAAATCTATATCCGCGGTATCCCTTATCTTACTTGCCACGACAAAGACGTGCCTCACACCCAGTGTGTCTGCCATACCTTTGATTGTGCGCGCTGTTTGAAGGCTTCTTGAGCCTGGCTCAACGACGACGATAAAGGCGTCAACCGCCCCTGCGGTCCCGCGCGTGAGATGCTCAATGCCTGCTTCCATGTCAACAATAACCACTATATCGGGGTCTAAGACGATGTGTTTCAGTAGTCGTTTTAAGAACACATTCTCAGGACAGTAACACCCCGACGCCGCCTCTTTGGATTTACCCATAACCAGCAGCTTTATACCATTTATATCAATGCTGCACGCCTCTGGTATGTCATCAACCCGCGGGTTGAGCTTAAAAACGCCCCCCATAGAGCCGGGCTTTGCGCCGGTACGCTCTTCAATCAGCCCGGACATCTCCGCAATCGGCTTAATGTCCTTTATTTGCGCCTGAGAAAGACCTAACGCCGAGGCCAGATTTGCGTCGGGGTCGGCGTCAACGGCAATCACCCTACGTCCGGCACGGGCATATAAATAGCTCAACATTGCCGCAAGAGTGGTTTTCCCCACGCCGCCCTTCCCTGTTATCGCGATTTTCATAAGCTGCAATTATACCAAACGCGATGCGGCTCTGTCAAAGTCGCGGCGGCGATAGGGTCATTATTTACCAGTAACGTTCCACTGTACACCATTAGGTGATACGATATCGGTATAAAGTAACCACGTGCCGTTGAGCTTGACATACATATATCCGTCTGACGCAGCCATAATGCTATCACCATTGGTAAAGGTTACAACATAGTTGCCCTTTCCATCTGTCACCGTATTTCCCGACGGCATTCCGAATCTGCTGCTGTTAGAACCGTACATATAGATTCCAAAAATCGCAATATCGGGGGACACGTAATCGTTTGGACAAAAAGTGATCACATAGTTCACAATACCATTGGTCAGACGGCATGTGTATGTGGAACTGCTGTCATCAAATTGCCACGAGTACACTCCCGGGGCTGAAGTATGCACATTTTGAACGTATTGGAGGGCTTTCGTACCAATTAATGGGTCTGTAGGGGTGGTTAAGTTGCCCCAATAACTGCGCGTACTCGTACTATCCAGTGCCTTGCACACCTCATTGTCATTATACTTTTGTTTCAGAGTGACATTATCAACAACATATGGACTACAACCAAAACCTCCCGCCCAAAAATCAGTGGCGCAACAGTGGTCTGAGAAGGTGGCATTGTCCTGACAGTTATTCGTACTGGTCTGGACATTGCTATTGCTGCAGCATATATTGGCAACTAAAGATGTTGAGGGAGATAGCCCAAGAGCCACTGAAGCATACTGGCATGGGCTATAACAGGAGACATTATCTGGAAGCATCATGTTGTTGGGGCAATCTGGATTTTTAGCGTGTCCCATAGTCTTGCACCAATAAGCTGGGTTACTCAAACCGGGATTGCCCACTTTGGGGTAGTCGAAAGGATATACCGGTGTTACCATAACCGGCACACCGAAGCCGTCAACGTAACTTATATCAAACAAATCTATTGGACCATACACCTTATCAGTATTTATGTCAAGGAATGTCTCAAAGAGGCTTACCGGAGGCTTGCCCGGCTGGGCGCACTTAATCGCGAAGTTGGAATTATTGTCAATACAACCACCTGTAACACAACAATCCTGAGAAGGGTTGGGACATAGCCCGGTAGCATCATTAAAGGTACAACCAGTTCGCGGCCAGATTCTGCCGTTCCATCCGATTCCAAGGGTGCTTACAATAATGGAGTTATTATCCATTTTCCACCCACCGCTTGGGGAATTAGCGTCCTGGCCGAATTGTCCTACCCATACAGGATAACTGCAATTGTTGATATACATTACATAGTGGGGGTTGATATCCGCGTTGCACGGGATGACGTTAAAAACCATCAATGCTATAAAAATTGACCCTAATGCAACCAGACAGGAAAGTATGCGTGTTTTCATTGCTTGTGACCTCCGTAAAACATGTCTATGTTCAGCTCGAATCGGATAAACCAGATTCACCTTATGATTTTTCCACCTGCGCCCTTATCGCTTTTTTTTTATCCTCCTGTACTGCGGACTCCATGATAGGGCCTTGATTGCCGACAGTATCTCACTTTCAGAGCCTACCGCGGCAAGCCCTTGTTTCAGCGCTTCCACGCCAACGGCAAGGGCAACACGTTCTGAAAGCGGCACCGCCTCGCTTAACTCCGGAAGCAACCCTCCCGCCACGTCAGCACTTGCTGGCCGGTAATCACCAAGCGCCTTTGCCCCCGCAATTATCATGCCGTCTGTCACCAGTCTCGCCCCTGAGGCAATCGCGCCGAGGGCTAAGCCCGGGAAAAAGAAGAAATTATTGCACTCCGTTATTGAGTATATCTTCCCGCCATAGGGCACAGGCTCAAACGGGCTTCCCGTGGCTATCACTGCCTTGCCGTCTGTCCATGCGAGGATGTCCGCGGGGATTGCCTCATGCAAAGAGGTGGGGTTAGACAGTGGGAATATGATTGGACGTGCCGTGTGTGCCGCCATATCACGGACAATTCGTTCTGTAAAGGCGCGCGGTTGCTTGGACGTGCCAATTAGTATGGTCGGGTGAACCTGCTTTACGACATCTTCAAGGCCGATTGGCGCAGAGCCGCTCATGTGCCACTGCGACAGCTCCTCACTTGTCCTTGCGTAGGGTCTCTGGCCTGTGGTCACATCCTTTGAGCCTTCATGTATCAGCCCGTTTGTATCAATGAGCCAGAACATCTTTCTGGCGTTCTGCTCAGCAACGCCCTCTTCCATTGCGGCAAGGCATATCATGTCGGCTATTCCGGTGCCCGCCGTGCCAGCCCCAAAGATGACAACCCTCTGAGAGGCAAACCCTGAGCCTATGGCGTTTAGCCCGGCCCTCAGCACCGCCAATGCCACAGCGCCGGTTCCCTGCTGGTCGTCGTTGAATACGCAAGTCTTGCTACGATAACGATCCAATATGGACCTGGCGTTTTCCCTGCCAAAGTCCTCAAAATGTAAAAAGACATTGGGGAGCTTTCTCTTGAGCGTACTGACGAAGTTATCTACGAAATCATCATACTCCTTGCCGGTGAGTCTCTTGCGGCGAATACCGAGGTAAAATGGGTCATTAAGCAGGGCCTCGTTATTTGTTCCCACGTCAAGAAGGATTGGCAGCGTAGTGGCGGGGTCTATCCCCGCGCACAGGCTATAGAGCATGAGCTTTGCAGCGGGAATCTCAGCGCCTCCCACACCCTGGTCCCCAATGCCAAGCACACCTTCCGCGTCTGTAACGCACACCGCGTCCACCCTCTCAAATGGCCGGTTATCGAGGATGGCGTCTATGTCGTCCCTGCGGTCGTATGAGAGATATATCCCGCGCGGGCGGCGGTAGACATGGCTGTAGTTTTCAATTATATCCGCCTCTACGGGGGTATATACGATGGGTATCATTTCGTCGGGGTGATCTTTGAGCAGACGGTAAAAGAGCACTTCGTTGTTATCGCGAATGGCGTTTAGGTAAATGTTTTTTGCCTTTGGGGTCGGCTTTTTATTGTATTGCTCATAGGCCCGCGTAACCTGCTCGTCAAGGGTCTCCACGCGGTCAGGCAGCAGACCTAAAATGCCGAGTTCACGGCGCTCCTCAAGGGTAAAGGCCGTGCCCTTGTTCAAAGAAGGATTGTCCATGAGGGCTTGACCGCTTAAACTGGTTTCAATGGCCGGGGCAAGGCTCTTTTCTTTCATCGTTGTTCTCCATTGTTCAGCAACAGATTACACCTCTGCAAGGCAAAGGCAGACAGATAACACGGGTTGCTATTAGCTCTTTATTTACAATAATATATAATGAATGAAGGAAATCTATAAAGTCAACTAAATTAAGGAGGTAAACACATGGAGAATCAACATACAGGCAGCACCGGTACGCGCGTTGAGACCGATAGCATGGGGGAGATAGCCGTCCCCGCTGAGCATTACTGGGGCGCTCAGACGCAGCGCTCACTCATACACTTTTCCATAGGGCACGACCTCATCCCCATTGAGGTTATCCACGCCTTCGGGATACTCAAAAAGGCCGCCGCGATGTCAAACACTGAACTTGCTCTGCTTCCCTCAGATAAGGCAGCACTTATAATCAAGGCCGCCGAGGAGGTAATAGAGGGGAAACTTGACGGGCACTTTCCTCTTAGGGTGTGGCAGACAGGAAGCGGCACACAGAGCAACATGAACGTAAACGAGGTTATCTCAAACCGCGCCATTGAACTTGCCGGTGGGCGTATGGGCACTAAGGACCCCATACATCCCAACGACCATGTCAATAAATCCCAGTCCTCAAACGATACATTTCCCACAGCGATGCACATAGCCGCCGCCACCGCCATAACAAGCAAGCTGATACCGGCCATAAAGACGCTTCGCGACGCGCTGGATAAAAAAGCCGTCGAATTCGCAGACATCGTCAAAATAGGCCGCACCCACCTGCAGGACGCCGTCCCGCTGACGGTGGGGCAGGAGTTCTCCGGCTATGTCGCACAGCTTGACCATGCGCTGAAGGGCCTCGGCAATGCGCTGCCGGGGCTGTATGAGCTTGCCGCCGGAGGGACAGCCGTCGGAACTGGCCTTAACACGCACCCTAAGTTTGCAGAGGCCGTGGCCGCGCATATCGCCGCACTCACGGGGCTTCCCTTTGTGACCGCGCCGAATAAGTTTGCCGCCCTGGCCTCACATGACGCGATTGTGGCGGCAAGCGGGGCAATGAGGACATTGGCGACCTCTCTGATGAAGATAGCAAATGACATCAGGTGGCTTGGCAGCGGCCCGCGCTGCGGCCTTGGGGAGCTAATCCTGCCAGCCAACGAGCCAGGCTCTTCAATAATGCCGGGAAAGGTCAACCCCACGCAGTGCGAGGCAATGACTATGGTGTGCGTACAGGTGATGGGCAACGACACGGCCATCGGCATAGCCGGCTCTCAGGGGAATTTTGAGCTGAATGTCTTTAAGCCTGTTATGATATTTAATCTGCTGCACTCGGTGAACATCCTTGTGGGGGCGTGTGGGAGTTTTGAGGAATTCCTTGTCAGGGGGATTAAGGTTGACGAGGGGCGTATTAAATCCTATGTCGAGCGCTCACTCATGCTTGTGACCGCCTTAAGTCCGGTAATTGGCTATGATAAGTGCGCGAAGTTGGCCCATAAGGCCCTTGATGACAATATGACGCTTCGTGAGGCGTGTACTTCGCTTGGGTTTCTTACTGGTGAGGAATTCGACAAACACGTGCGGCCAGAGGCAATGACCGGCCCGAAGCTGTCCTCATAAGAGGGGCCTGGATAGCTCCGGGTGATATTAAACTACCGGCAATTGTCGGCGGTGAACAATTTCCTCCTGAAATAGAGGGCCACTGTGACCATCCCTATCATTACCGGCACCTCTACCAGCGGGCCTATGACCGCCGCGAAGGCCTCTGAGGAGTTTATTCCAAAGACGGCTACCGCCACCGCAATAGCCAATTCAAAGTTATTACTTGCCGCCGTAAACGCCAGCGTCACCGTCTTATCGTACCGCATTTTATATCTCATCCCCATATAGAATGATACGAAAAACATTACAGCAAAATATATCAGGAGCGGCAACGCTATGCGCATCACATCATAGGGCAGCGTTATGATTTTGTCTCCCTTCAGCGAGAACATCACCACTATTGTAAAGAGCAAAAAAACCAGCGTCAATGGGCTTATTCGCGGTATGAACTGCTCATTATACCAACGCGGGCCTTTTAATCGTAAAAAGATGTATCTGGTAGTAAAACCCGCCGCAAACGGTATCCCCAAATAGATGAGTACGCTCTTTGCTATTTGCGCTATGGATATATCAACCACAGCCCCCTTTAACCCAAACCACTCAGGGAGCACCGTGATAAATATCCATGCGTAAAGAGGATAAAACAGTATCTGAAATATCGAATTAAACGCCGTCAGGCCAGCGGCATAGTCGGGGTCTCCTTCGGCTAAATCGTTCCAGACGATTACCATCGCAATGCACCTGGCAAGGCCTATCATTATCAGCCCAACCATGTAGTGAGGGAGGTCGCTTAATAACAATATCGCCAGAAAAAACATCAGCACAGGCCCAATAGCCCAGTTTTGTATCAACGACAAGATGAGCACACGCCTGTCCTTAAACACCAACCCCAGCTCCTCATACCTGACCTTGGCCAGAGGGGGATACATCATGAGAATCAGCCCCAGAGCTATTGGGATTGACGTCGTGCCAACCTGCATACTGGCCGCCAGCTCTTTAACCCGCGGCACAAAATACCCTGTACCTACACCGAGGGCCATTGCCAGAAATATCCACAGCGTCAGGTATCTGTCCAGTACCGAAAGTCTCTTTCTCATTAACAGCCCCCCGCCTTTCTGTAATTTTCAAGCCTGTAACGGTCATCGCCGTTTGAGTATCTCTCGCAGATAGAGATAATCAGGAATCTGTTGAACAAATCTCCCGCCTCAAGGCTGTAATAAACCCACTTTCCATCTTTTCTGTCTCTTATCAGCCCGGCCTCTTTCAATGTGGATAGATGGAAGGAGACCTTTGGTTGGCTCATATCCAGTGCGGCCGTTATGTCACAGACACACAGCTCCCCCATCTCAAGCAGCTTGATTATTCGCAACCTTGTCTCGTCCGAGAGCGCCCCAAATAGCTTTACCATCTTATGTCGGCCCCATGAGCCACTGCTCTATCTTTCTCCGGATGTCGTCTCTTACTTTTCTGGTTTTATCAAGTTTCTCCTCATGTGTGCCAGTAAAACCTGACGGGTCGTCAAAGCTCCAGTGGAGCCTCTTCCCTCCATCGGGAAACACAGGGCAGCGCTCAGCACTTGCCCCGTCGCAGACCGTTACAACGTAATCATATGTAATGCCGGAGTTTATTCGGCTCTCAACGCTTTGGGTCTGTTTTGTTGAAATATCAATGCCGATTTCTCTCAGCACCTCAACCGCGAGGGGATTTAACACACCGGGGTCAAGCCCTGCGCTCTCCGTCTCGAAACGCCCACCGCCAAGTCTTCGTAACAGCTCCTCTGCCATCTGGCTTCGCGCACTGTTATGGATACATACGAATAGCACCCTTTGCGTTTTATGTCCCTCCTGCCTTTCCATTTTATGCCCTCCTGTATAAATATATTGTTATATGATATATGATGTTGTAACATAAAATCAATACTACATATAAAATATTTTATATATGAGGCCGAAGCAATCCCACGGCGTGAGGCCATCTGCTAAATCATTGCGAGGGCTTTGATGTTTAAACGCCGACTGATTCTTTTGCCGGGGCGTCAGACTTTGTCGTATCAGGCGTTGTCGGGGCGTCAGGCTTTGCACTGTCAGGCGTTGTCGTTTCGGATTTTGTTTCGGGCGTCTTATCACCTTTTGTTTCGGTGCTGGCCGAGGGTTTTTCGCTCGTCATAGAGGTTTGTCTGTCTTTTGATGGGTAATCGGTTACGTACCATCCACTCCCCTTGAGTATAAAGGATGTTGAGGATATGAGTTTTCTCAGTTGTCCTCCACATTTCGGACACTCTATAAGCGGGGCGTCAGTGATTTTTTGCGCCGCTTCCATGGCCTCACCACACTGATTACACTTGTATTCATAGATAGGCATCTACACAATCCTCCTTGCTTTATACGGGTAGTATAACTCATAGGACACTTCGAGGTCAACACGCGCACGCCGTGGAAGGAATTGTCATGGTGTGTGTGGCTGTCTTGACAAGTGATAGAGTGGTTTTGCTATGTTATAAAAGTCATGCGCCAGGGGGATAAAGACGGTATTAAGACGGCTATTGGGGTTATCGCCCTTATTTGGGCGGCCCTTGTGTTTCAGGGTTGTAACAAATCAAGGAATTTTGATACGGCGCAATTCAGAGGGGATATATTTCAGGTAAACAGTGCGTCGTTTAAGGAGAAAACACCGGCATTTTACGCACACACGGACGCGGCAAAGGAGATATTTTTTTTTGTGGTCAAGGTAGACGGCCAGATGTATTCCTATTTCGACATATGCAACTCGTGCAAGCAGCATAACCGGGGCTATAGGGCAGACAAGTCATCTCTTGAGTGCAGAAACTGCCAGATAGAGATACCCTACGAGGACCTGAAAACAGGAATCGGCGGTTGCTATCCAATCCCCATTGCGGGAAAGGAAGAAAATGGTATATACTCCATTCCCCTTTCAGAAATCCTGAAGGGACGGCAGTTTTTTCCATAACTTTTTTTGATAGAGATATAAAAAATATTGCTATTCTCAATAGAGAAAATGTATTATTATGCTGATAGGTATTGCATATAGAACAATTACTGTTCTAATGTTTAGTAATGTATTATTACGTTGATGGGTATTACATATAGAACAATTACTGTTCTAATGTTTAGTATGGAATGGAGGTATTTATGTCACAGAAAAAGGCGGGCGAGGGTGCGACAGGCGATACAGGACGGTACGTGTCACCATTTGAAAATCGTCGAAGCTCAATCGTAAACACGGAGGACATCTTTGATGGTTATAGCGTTCTTGATGGCGATCCTGATCCTCTGAAATACTATCAGACTGACAAAGGTAGGGCGGAATTGGAGGCTATGCGTAAGTCTTCAAAGCAAAGGCGCGAGGGATAGACAATAGTGCTGTCTACTAAATCAAGCCACGGCGGGACGAGTGGCAGGGATAATCGTGATGTAGGTGATTTTGCCAAAATTGGCGAGGGGATAATCCTAACATTTTATAACGTAAGGCCGGCAATGGAGTCGCTGTTAGAGCAGAATGTTACCAGCATGTTAGAAGAACCCCTCGCAGGGGAAGATGTACAAAGATGCTATAGGACGCGAATGCTTTACCATACGCGCGAAGGGGAGAGATGTGCGCTACAAAGAGGTGGTGACGCAGCTCAAGATTGGGAGATTGACTCGCACTATAACAATCTCTTCAGATTTAGATATTATTCAATTTGGGGAAACTATGATATACTCTCAATTGCACTCGTGAACGATTTCCATATTCTCAATTTCCTGAACCGTTCCCAAGAGGTTCAGTTTCACAGGAGCATATTTGGCCACCTCTATAAGATAAACGCGGATGATATAATAGACGGGAACGTCGAAAATTCTTTCTTAATAGACCCTTCTATAATATTCAGCGACGATTTCTATTTTAAATATCCATTAATTGGTATTTGTCAACTACAAATTAATATTCTCCAGGCATGTAGAGGCTGGTGTGCCTCTAAGAGAGCACTGATCAACTATATATATGACAAGTTTAAAGATAATCTTTTTTACGTGGAGAACGAACACCTTAGCAGTAATACCAAATTGTTAATAATGGACAGTTATGGATGGGACGACTTAGTTATATTGATCTTCTCGGATAGTTATTCTACGATACATTCTATTGTGAAGTGGTTAAGAAGTATTTTAATTAAGGATGTTCAAGGACAGTGTAACTCTCGATGTAAGAAAGATAACGGCTGCAATACTATAGACGGTGTGTTGAGCAAAGCATTAAAAAAGCTCAGTGAAAAAGATGGTTCAACGCGTAATAAAAAGGACTCAGCGGACTTTGGCTTTGATCAATGCCATTTGTTATTGAATACTATTGTTCACGTTGGATACACGCGGGCTATTGATAAGGCTATTAAACATGCTGTTGATGAGAATAATAATCAACTTATTGATTTACGACACTATAGACCTTTACGACACTATAGACCTTTACGGCGCTATAGACCTTTACAGCGCTATCGAACTTTACGACACTATAGTATATTAGAAGAAGATATAACTATGGCTGTAAATTTTCATATAAAGCCAGGCCATCAAAAAAACACATTACAAATACTTGAGGATACTCTCAAAGTTCATAGCAGCATAGACGCGAACATAAAAACAATCTGTAATGAACAGACTTTCGTACAGGATTCAGAGGATTTCAATTCGTATAATAATATATTTGGACAGAAGGACATCCAGGTTTATATGAATCTTAATGGTTCCTCTCTTAAAGATTATATTATCTGGTTAACTAGGTTTAAACGCAAGAATGCTCAGGAACATGTTGTTCGAATAGAGTCTGAAGTTTGTATCAGGAATAATTATAAATTACAAACAGCTTCCGACGACCACTTATATTGGCACTATATTTTAACCGATATCTATAATACGCATACTGGTGACATCGTTAAAGTCGAGGATAAATTAAGTACACTCGGTGTAGCAAAGCACTTAAAGTTTAGTCTGGTAAATACAATCAACGATTTTTATTTAGTGCTTTTTGATAGAGAAACATTTAGCTCATTCATCGGTTATTATGATACAGTAAGATATATTATTGACAAGATTATGACCTGTGAAGATGATAAAAAAGAAAATTTAGTACAAAGGCTACGTGACTGGTTAACAACTTTTAACACTACGTTTAACACACGGTTTCGCGCATGCAGAAAAACGCATGAAATTTCAGATATAAATTCTGAATATAAAGGCAACAGCCTTCAAATACTCAACATTGTTGATTCGCTTATAAATTCCATCTGCAGATTGAATAGAGTTTTTTGCGATGATTTGCAAAGCCGTCCTCATGGAGATAGGATTAAAACAAATGATAGATTAGGTTTTGCTCACATAGGCGTAGAACGTGGCATATCTATATTATCAGCTTATGGCATACCAATGATACACCTTAATATGCTGCAAATATTTCAACCCGAAAGCCTTGTTGTTTTGATACATGAATGCACACATTCTTTTATCGCTGATTGGATTACAAAAATTAATGAGGTCGCTCATAATGAAACTCGGATGCCTTCTAAAGATCCTTTAAAGGATCGTGCTAATGAATATTTTAATTTGTATATAGGCAAGAACAAAGTTAAGAGAACAAGTGATATAGAAAAAGGGTGGATTGGGCACGCTGTTGACCTATCAGAAGAAATACTCTGTGATTATATGATGCTGACAATTGGTTTTGACAATAATTTCCACGATTATTCCAAATATATGTTTGGAATCATAGCGTCTCAACCGGATGATATCTACCCATATTCAAAAATATTTAATGTGATAGCTCTTAATATAGCTAAGTTTGTTCTGGTTGAGGAATTAAATCTATCATATGATAATGATTATAGGCCTGAAAATAATACACTCATGAAAATTATGAATGCTGCCGATATGCATGCCGATAAGGAAGAGGATGGTGTTCTTAATCATATTGATATCGAAAGCGATATCCAGGGGAAGATCAATGATCATATCATTAAATTAGATGATATTTTCGATGAAAAGGATGGATATCATTTAAAATATCTCAGCGACTTTGACTCGATTAATTCTACGCATTTAATATTTGCGGTGCAACTTTACCTGAGATTTATCACAGAACCATTGGATGGATCGGGATATAGTATTTTTACTGCACTTAAGAGTATCACAGATACTATACGGAACTTTAATGATAAGTATAATGGAAAGAAGGGAAGTATTGACGATATTCAGAGTAGTATATTATCAGGGAAAATAGACAACATTGATGGTGACAAAGGATTGCCTTTTGGCCCATTCAGAATAATATACGCCTTAATAAAAATACTCCTTGAGGACATTGATGAGAGTTTTCCAGTTTTGAAAAGAGATGGCAGCGGAAAAATAGATTATACAAAAGCAAATAAGGTAAAAAAGGCCGGACGTGTCCATATAGATACTACACCGGGTGGATTTTATATTACTAATCCTAAATTTAAGGGACAAATATTTACCGCAAGAAATGTAGTCCTTAAATCATGTCACGATTTTATGCTGAAAAATTATTTGGATATGTTTTGCGATATACTTAAAGAAAAGGTAAAATAAATCCTAAAATAGAAGGAGAACTTATATGAGAAGCGATGGAGAATTATCATTACCACCACTCAAGAGTTTTGGAAGCATCACTGAAATAAAGAAGGAGTGTATGGACGCAGTAAACGAAGCTGGTTTTGCTTTGTACAGTATTATAGTCTACGATGACCCTCTTTTAGGAGTAGGAGCAGTTCTCAACGATACGCGATATTTGCGTCAGATAGATCCAATTACTGGAATGCACCAGCGTATTTATTTCATTCCAGATGAGTTGAATTACTTAACTGTTGAGAAAGAGAATGGTTTATCCCACGATGAAAGAAAAGCTCTGATCGGCATAATGGAAAATGGAGGGGACACTCTATCGAACAATAATTTAACAGTTAAAGCAGTATTTGAACTTGGCGATAGTGTTGCGTCACCGTTTATAATATATTTTCTGGTAGTGAAGGATGAAGAGCTGGTTCGTTACTATGTATGCAAGCTAAATGGTCAGGTTAGTAGAGATAACGCTTATGTAGAGCTGAAATCATTCCTCGGAAATGCAGCAAAAGCCCTTGATAAAATATATAAGGAAGAAGGTAATGAACTAAATAGTAATCAACTATGGTGCAGGTTTGGACAAGAGTTAGAGTTATATAAAATAAAAGGTGCTATCACGGATGTAAAGGAATTTATAAAGAAAAATTGGTCAGGAATATTAGGTTTACTGATATCCCTATGTAAATAGAGATCCTACATGATGCATATAAGCGGTAGAAATCCCAACAATAGCTGAAACATGTTTATAGAAGTGATTGATTGGCTTGTTTTCAACCCATGAGGCCGTCTCGGTTGATAAGTCTGCCCTGTCGTAGTTATCGTTGCGCGGGTACTTGCTTTCCTGTATTTGCCATAGTTCGGGGTCAGTGCCGTTGGCCTTTCTTCTGTACGCTGTTAAAAACCTTCACTGGCGGTGACTGCCCCAAAAGCAGCAGCCGTATGTGCTCATCAAGTTTTGCAATACTGCCAGCAATCTCAGCAAAACTTGACAATTCATGGTGATTTGTGAAAGAATTCAAATAGCGGTGTGTGTAACGGTGCTGCATGTCAGTGTTTACAGCCTGGCAGACAATGCCTCTTCACAGGGGGATTCAGATAGAGGGATTTTATTATAATTGCGGTTTTAAGGAGGAAATCAAATGGTAAAGTTAGAAGAGATTACATCGTTTGTGTCGTCGTTTATAGACAAGTATTTTGGGCCTGAGACGATATGGCCCGGCATCACCGAAGAGGTGCGCAAGGCAGGTCTAAAGGTTGTTGATATAGCACAATCTGTCTATGATACCTCGGTGAAGGCAATATCGGGGCAATGTGAAAAATCCAATACCGGTGTGCAGAGCACTGATGAGCAGCGATGCCACTGCCACACGGCGAAAGAGACTACACAACCAGAGATTTCACAAAAAGTAGACGACGCCACCCCAATGGTTGACATACCAAAAGCTGAAACGCTCAAGGTGGAAGAGCCAGCTCGCAAGACCACCGACGCACCCACACCCGGCAACGCCGATACCGTAAAACCACCGGCACGCAAGCCGCGCGCGAAGAGAGACCCCGGCACCGACGCCACAAGGACTAAATCCACCGAACCTAAAGCGGCCAGAACGAGGAAGCCTAAGACCTAATCTTCCTTGTCTTTGATGGAGATGTCCTTTTTGATGGAAATGTCCTTAACGAAGTCGGCACAACGCATGTCTTTGCCGCTTATGAGGAATTTTTTCTTGCAATCTCCCCTCCACGCGCATACGCTGCAGATGGTATCGGTTTCAGCCATTTGCGGCTGCCCTGTTGTGCGTCATGTTTTTGCACCCCTCATTTTATAACCTCTCAGAAAGAATAGACTTGATTTCGTCTTTGCTAAGCCTTATAGGGCTCTCTTTATTTGACGCGGCGGCGGCAAGTTTCTCCAGATGATATTGCTTTATGCCAAATTCGCCAAGTCTCCGCATTTTCAATGTCTCTGTCCAGTGGCTAAGTTTTTCCATCAGGGCATCAAGGGCAGGGTCTACCGCCGCGTCGCCGGTTATCAATGAGCCGATATCAGCATATTTTTGGAGGGCTGCCGGGCCAGTGGCCCTCAGGGCTGCGATATTGGCCCTCGTTGCCGTCCCTACCATCGTCCCGCAAATGACCCCGTGGGGTATGTCAAAACAGGCACCTACCGTGGACGCCAGCCCGTGGACAACCCCAAGCCCCGCGTTTGCAAGCGTTATCCCCGATATTGCCGCCGCATATGACATCGCGCTTTTGGCTTTAATATCCTTTGTGTTTACCGCCGCCTCCAGATTTTCTATGACAAGCCTGAGTGCCCCAATGGCAAGTGAATCGGTCATAGGCGAGGCCGACACCGACACGTATGACTCCATGAGCTGCGTAAAGGCATCCATTGCACAGGCCGCCGCCACATCAGGCGGGCATGACAGCGTAAGCTCAGGGTCTATCAGAGCTATGTCGGGGACGAAATTGTCGTGGCGCAGGGATTTCTTAAACCCATCAGCCCCAACACGGCTTAGGACGGCGTTTTTCGTTGCCTCGCTCCCCGTCCCGGATGTTGTTGGCACCGCGGTGAAAGGGATTTTAATGCCGCTGTGTGCCGCCTTTGCTCCAACGCCTTCAAGGTAATTAAAAACACCTTCACCAAGGGGAAGCATTGCCGATATGGCCTTTGCGCCGTCTATCACGCTGCCGCCGCCTATGCCCACAACGGAGTCAATGCCACGACCGCCAAACAGGGAAACCGCGGCGTCAACCATCTCAGGCGAAGGCTCACCGGTTATTTGAAATATATAGTACTTAATTCCATCTTTTCGCAGCGAACTCAGCAGATTATCAAGCCTGCCCGCGCTCTTTAACGATGACCCTCCGGTTACGATTAGCGCCGTCTTGCCTGGTCTGAAGACGAGCTTGGGAAGCGTACTAAACACCCCCGCGCCAAAGTATATCGCCGGAGTCCTGGCAAAATTAAAGGTCTGCGGGATTACCACTGTGACCTGTCCACCGGACATATTACCTTGTGCGGCGTGCCTTTACGGGGTCTGGCCATCATTGGGCCGACCGTGTCTTTCCATTTATTGTAGTGAGGGGTTTCCTTATGCGCCTTTGAGGCGTCCCCGGATTCGTATGCCTCATAGAGGAGAAATTGTGTAGGGTCTGCGGCGCTCTGAAGGATGTCGAATCTCATATTGCCAGGCTCTTTAACCGACGCCTCATGGTTTTCCCTGACAGCCTCAATAAACGCGTCTATATGTTCAGGTTTAACATGTACCTCAACCACCGTGACTATCATATTCATAAACCTCCTCGCCCATTATATCAATGCGGCGGTGGATATTTCAATCTGTGGGTCATAATTGTCACAGCAAAGTAGAAATGTCCTATCCGGTTAATAATAATAGCTCATATCCGGTTAAGATATCCAGCCCAAATACAGCAATTCTCGATGAAGGTAAAGATAGCACTGGTATTGTGCATAGCATGTCTGTAAATATAGTAAGTATGTAGTTATAGGGATGTGATATTGGATAGATTCCCTTTGAGAATGTTTTTTTCAATGAGGATAGGGGTCAATTTTATTTGATGAACTGCTAAAAAACAAATGCTATCATTCCTGCATCTGCTGCTTGCGTTATGCAAGCAATTTTGATACCTCTTGACACCTGATGATACGAAATGATACCTTACAATTAACACCAAATCAACAAGTTACAGCATGGGAGTGCATGGGGTTCTGGTGTCCCTCCCGGACTTCAAATCCGGTGTTTCCTGCCAAAAGCGGGAAGGGTGGGTTCGATTCCCACACGCTCCCGCCAAGATATTATTAAATATCAAGGACTTAATCTCTCGTACCCCTCAAAAAAAACCGTCACCATGCCGTCACCAGCCTTTTTTGATATAACTATGCGGCCAATTTTGCAAATCTTAACAGGCGATTTTGCAAAAATTCCTTATTCCGTCAATATCCTGGTGTTTTCACCTAAACCAACCAGCCTCCATATCAATAATTCCTGATGAACAGCTCCACCACCTCTTTCTTGTGACTCATGTTGCATGTGGTTTCGACCTCCTCTATGGTAAACTCGCTGTAGAGCTGCCTTATATAGTCAACATTGTTTATGGACATGATACACTTGCCCTGTATCACCGCCAACACGTCTCTTAGTTTTTCAAAATCATCACGGTAGAAGGTATTCTTACCGTAATCAGTCTCATTCCCATAATAAGGAGGGGAAGATGGAGAAAGACATATTAAAAAAATCGGCAGCGTACTTTGCGAAGAAGTCGCAGCGAGGTGCGCGATGATAGAGAAATTGCGGCTCCGGTATCCAGTGCCTTTTCTTAAGCGGGTATTGAAAGTATCAGCCATTGGATATTACGCATGGCATGACAGGTAACCCTCGATGCGCGCAAAAGAGGATACTCCACCGGAGATATATATACTGACGGCGCACAAGCAGACAAGGGGTACAGATGAGCCTGAGAGTCTGAATATATCTTCATATTTGACAGATGCCGTGGCGGGTATGTAAATATATTTGAAAATAATGTTAATATAGACGGAGGTTGGCAGTGGGTTGTACTGTGGAACGGCCGGTGTGGTGGAATTGGCAGACGCGACGGACTCAAAATCCGTTGAAGGCAACTTCGTGGGGGTTCGACTCCCCCCACCGGCATCCAGTAAATACGCCGGTTTCCAGAGATTCAGCCACTTACTTTACCATCCTTAAATTTCCGACTGTGCCCGTAATTGTGCCCAACTGTGCCTGAAGGGTGTCCTCTTTCTCTTGCAGCATACCGGATACCTTCATAGACGCATTGATTAAGTCGTCTTCATTGACGATGTTGTAGCGGTCAAACACTGAACGGGTTTTATGTCCGCTTATCTTCATGGCTATTTTCTCTGGTATCAAGGCATGTGTCATGTTCCGTACCGCTGACCGCCTCAAGTCGTGGAATATAAACCGACGTGTTAGCCCTGCATTCTTAATGGCAGCTTCCCACGCACCCCTGAAATCCTTAATCGGCTTTCCTTCCCTGAAAAACACGTAAGGGCATTCAGGGTACATAGAATCCCTCAGCTTCCTCTGTTGCAAGATAACCTCGTATAGTTCGCCGACTAATGGCACAACTCTTGAGTCGTTGTTTTTTGTAGTTCCGGCATCGAGCGTTATCTTCTTTTCAAAAACATTGGTCTGCATCCACTGCAATGAAAGAATTTCACCAATTCTTAGACCTGTGTAATAACCTATAACAAAAACTGGTCTAAGATAGTCCGGCAACGCTTCCCTCATTCTCAGAAACTCGTCATGTTCAAAGAATCCAGTACGCACGTTGTTTTCCTTGAGCATGGGGATATACGGTATTTGGTGCACCTTTGGAGGCGTCTGCTTTGCTCCTATGGAAAACATCCTCTTTAGCGCCGCAAGTTCTCTATTGATAGTTGCGTTGGTTAATCCTTCCTTCTGCCTTGAGACAACATAAGTCTTGACCTTGTCGCTTGTGATTTCGATTGCCTTAAACCCTTCAAAGTATCGCGTGAGATTTCTAACGCTAAGCTCCGCCCTATCGAGTGATTTCCTGCCATTCATTTTATAATCAGACAGGAAGCCCTCAGCAAGCTCTTCAAAGCGGATACGCTCAACCCTTAAACCTGTAAACTTGCCCTCAGCTATAGTGCCTTCTCGAAGTTTCAGTAGTCTTTTGGCTTCGCCTTCTTTTGACGAATTAGAACTTTCACGATAAGACTTACCGCTTCGATAATACTTAATCCAGTAAACATCTCCTCGTTTATAAATACTGCCCATGCTAACCTCCTTTTTCATTTTCGTTTTCGTGCCCTTTGTTTATTGTCTCACCTCCTTTTAATTCCAAGTATTTAAGGGCTAAATGCAGGAATTTTGGAATCTCCCGTACACCGCGCTCCCATCGGGAAACGGTAATGGGGATTACGCTCAGCGCCTTTGCCAGCGTTACTTGAGTATAGCCGTTATCAGCACGCCATTTTTTAAGCTCTTTCGGTGTCATATCCTTATAATAAGCCATTGGCTTACATTTGTCAAGAGAAATTTTTATAATTAATAAGAATATGTTGTTTTATTTCGCTCAATCCACAAATCCATATCGTTTACATCTAAGAGGATACGCCGCCCGTCCCTGATACAGGCTATCTTACCAGCCCATATCATTTCGCGGATAGACCATACAGTACGGCCTAAATATTCTGAGGCTTCCCGTATGGAATACAGACGTTTCTTAACCCGCTCCGACGGATTCTTTATCCGTTGCGTCTTCATAGACCCTCTTGATACCTTGCTTCACAGATGGCTGTGCCCGAATTGTGCCTAAGATATTGATTCAATTTATCTCCTATTTGCATATCACGTAATTACCGCCCAGTGTGTCTGACACGCTTGACCACCGCCAGACCTGCGATATTGCGCCGCTGGCGGTTTTTATCGGCAAGCGCCATTTATTTACTCCGTATTTGCTGCCTTCCTTTCCTTATAGTAATCCAGCTGCTCAAGATAACTCCGATTGCTATCGAATAACCAGTTCCCGTCGTCCGGCACTGTCTCAGGTTTAGGTAATGTCGGCAAATCAACATCAAAGTTAGCAATCTCATTTGCAATGTCTTGACGTTGTGTTTTTATCTCAGCATAAACAGACTCAAGTGCTTCCTCAATCATTTCGATTACCTCGTCAATCTTAGGACGGTGATATTCTATGATTGAATCAGCCTCGTTTTTTTAATTCCTGTTCCCTTGCCTTATAGTGTTCTATCCTCTCACTATACCGCATTTGAATCCTTCTATCAGCTTCTTTCTTAGCTGACTGTACCTTGTCAACGAGTTCCACATCATAAAACTGCATGATATTGTCTTCAATAATTTTGCCAAGCTCCTCAGGGTGGAGTGCCTCAAGCGCGTCCAGTTCAACTGCTCCCTCCCCATGAATGGCCTCAAAGTTGCCCTTCCGTTTGTCAGTTTCTTTGATAGGGATTTTAGGTAAGCTGTAGTATGCCACTTGTTCACTCGTTAAAATCACTGGATTTAATTTTATATCCTCTGTTATCAGCCCCTTTTCAACATATTCGTTAATAAAGAACTCGATATTCCTTGCCACTTGAACCGGCATTGACATGCCCGCTGGGTCAAAATCAGACACATATAGTATTCTGCATGGTTTCCGAATCTTGCTTATACGCTCCAGCAATAAGATAATACTAGTTATTGACATATACCCCAGCCCTGTAACGTAATTACAAGACAGTTGTTTGCATTTCGGGATAAGAATATCCCCTATAACCGACATAGAGAAGCGAAAAGAGTTAAAAGCCCCCGTGCTTTAAGG
>NZ_JBJUSG010000051.1:0-22727 GCF_046044395.1 Candidatus Magnetominusculus dajiuhuensis
ATAGGACATTTCTATTTTGGTAAGAATAGGACATTTCTACTTTGGTACGACATTGCCCTGCATACCCGATTGACATCGAACACATTTATATGATAGTATTCGTTGGATGGTGAGCATAGCTCAACTGGTTAGAGCACTGGACTGTGGCTCCAGTGGCTGGGGGTTCAAGTCCCCTTGCTCACCCCATCTAAGTCCGGTGTGTGAAGTGTGCCGGTTATCATCAAGTTCGCAGTCCGGTTGTGAAGTGCATATGCGCCTGTAGCTCAGTGGATTAGAGCGGAGGTCTCCGGAACCTCAGGCCGGAGGTTCGAATCCTCTCAGGCGCGATAACATATTGTATATCGTTGATTAATACCAAAACGCAATCAAAGAGATAATTCGGAGCATCCTTCGACAGGCTCAGGATGATTCTATTCAGATGATTATATTTATAAAGATGATTTTCGGCCGCAACTCGGTATCACTTCCATGTACCGCATTTTGGTATAAGGCCTTATTCGCAATTAACTTGCAAATAACCGTCTATGTCCTACCCTGTGTCATGTGTAAAGAAATGCGTTTGCCCTGATAGACATATCATGCGGACTGCTTTTTCAGCGCGGCCTTCTCGAACACTTCCTGTGCGTTGAATGTGCCGTCTATGGCCTGTTTTGGGCATTTCGCCACACAGATTCCACAGCCTATGCACCTTGACGCATCTATTGTGTGCGGCTTTTTCAGCTCACCTGTTGCGGCGTTTACCGGGCATACCTTCATGCACATATTACAGCCTATACACTTGCTTTCCGTGATGACGGCCCTTCCCCTGTTTGGCAAGAGGAGGTCAACTATGGCGTGTGTCGGGCATTTCGTCGCGCATAGTCCGCATACGCGGCATTTGTCAAGGTTGATTTTTGATACGTTATCTGTAATCGAAGTGGCCTCAAACGGGCATACCTTCACACACATCCCGCAGGCTATGCACCCTATCTGGCAGTTCTTTCTCGTTGCCGCGCCCTTGTCCTTTGAATGGCACGACACAAGCACCGCCTTTGACCCGGGTAAAATCTCTATCACCTTCTTAGGACACGCCTCGGCACATTTCCTACACCCCGTACATTTCTTTATATCCACCACCGGCATGTCAAACTCGTTCATATGCAGGGCGTCAAACGGACATACCGATGCACACGTCCCATACCCCAGGCACCCATATGCGCATGACTTATCCCCGCCACCGGCCAGCACCGCCGCGCGGCAGTCCTTTACACCCTCATATTTAAATTTCTTTATGGATTTCTTGCAATCCCCCTGACACATTATCCTTGAATACACGGGTTCCATCGCAACCGCCTGCTTGCCGGTTATCGCGGATATGATTTCGGCGGCATGTTTACCGGCCGGTACACAAAGAACCGGTTTCACTTCCGCATTCGCCACCACTGCCTCAGCATACTGCTGACAGCCGGCATATCCACACGCGCCACACTGCGCGCCCGCAAGCACATCGCGCACCTTTTCCACGCGAGGGTCCATCTGGACAGAGAATTTCTTCGCCGCAAACGCCAGTCCAAACCCAAATATCGCCCCTACCCCCGCTATAAATATCAGCGTAAACTTTATCGTCGAAGCTATATCAACAGTCTCTTTAGCCTCTATCCCACCCCCTACGCCTACAAGTGGCAACGGTATATGGCCTGCCAATGAAATCAGCCGACTTAGCATCTCATGTATTATATTTATATCTAAGTTATACATTTCTCTATCCTATGATGTTATTATTCCGGCAAATCCCGTAAACGCCAGCGCTATAAGCCCCGTCGTCACAAAGGCTATCGGAAGCCCCCTGAATGGAACCGGCACGTCGGCAATCTCCAGCTTCTCTCTGATGCTTGCCATTATCACCAGCGCCAGCGCAAAGCCAAGCCCTGAACCCAGCCCCAGCGTAATCCCCTCCAGAAACGTATAGTGCTCACCCGCGTTTATAAGCGGCACGGCCAGTATTATACAGTTTGTGGATATCAGGGCCAAATACACCCCAAGTTTATAGTACAGCCCCGGAGATACCTTTCTCATTATCGTATCCGAACTCTGAACAAAGGCCGCTATTACCCCGATGAATACCACTATCTTCAGAAACGTCAGGTCAAGCGGTACCATTACAAAATTAAACACCACCCAGCTCATGGCCGCCGATATCATCATCACCGCCGTGAAGGTTATACTCATTCCAACCGCCGTCTCCACCTTCTTCGTCACGCCGAAAAATATGCAAAGCCCCAAAAACCTCGTGAATACAAAATTATTTATCAGCGAGGACGCTATAAATATCTCAAATAGTTTTGTCAGTTCCTTTTCCATATCATATCCCCCTTAGCATAAGGACGCGCATTAATGGCCACCCGCGCCACCGGCCCCTTTGCCTCCGTAAAACCTGATGTCTATCCAGTTAAAAAATGCCATCAATATACCCGTTGCCAAAAACCCGCCCGTAGGCAGCAACATTATCAGGAGCGGCTTCGCCCCTATTATGGAAAAACCCCACAACGTACCCTTACCAAGCAGCTCTCTAAAGAAACTTATAGTTACCAAAGAAAACATAAACCCTACGCCCATCCCTATGCCATCAAAAAACGACGGTACCACTTTATTCTTACTCGCAAATATCTCAGCCCTCGTAAATATAGACGCAAATGCCACAATAAGCTGTATATACAGACCCATCTGCTTATACGCCTCACGCGCAAACGCCGCCATTGACAAGTCGGCAACCGTTACCCAGCCAGAGATTATCAACATAAAAATCGGCATTCTTATACGCGGATGTATGAACGCCCTTATTACTGACACCGTTACGTTTGACATCACGTTTACAAACACAACGGCAACACCCATCAGCACGCCCGTCCTCAACCCCGTTGTTACGGCTATCGCCGGGCACAGGCTGATAGCCAGGCGGAATATGGCGTTTTCCTTAAAGACACCGCTTAGGGTTATCTTCCAGTAATCTAATTTTTGCGGATTAGTGGCTTCCATGCGGGTTCTCTCCTTCAGGTTTTTCCCCATCAAGTACCTTTTTTAAGAATATATTGCCATTTTTTATCCCGTCCTCCGTAACTGCCCTTGAGGATATTGTAGCGCCGGTTATTGCCTGCACGTACTCCTTTGTCTCCTCTTTCTTAACCTTCAGGTGCTCGGTGTCCTTGCCCACAAACTGCCCTATAAACGACGGGGATGTGACCTCATCCCCAAGTCCGGGGGTCTCAGCCTGATGCAATATATTCACCTTCTGCACTACCAAATCCTTGTTTACCGCAAACAGTATGTTTATATAACTTGAGTAGCCCTTGGCAAAGCTCTGCACGATATAGCCCAAAATCTGACCGTCTTTCTTTGCCGCAAAGTACTCGGCATGTTTTTCGTGTGGATGCCAGTCACCAAGTTTTTCTATTTTATCTGCCTCCGGTATCAATTTTTGCAGGGCGTCTTTCTTCTCTTGTTCGTTATTCTTGAATATTATCGGAGACGTATAGGCGTAAATCAAAGCAAGCAACACCCCGCCCACCACATATATTACAAGCAGGTTCAGGGTTATCTTTATCAGTTCTTTCGTGCTCATTTCTTTGCCTTTTTAGCCCCAAAGACCGTAGTCCTGCAGCTTCTGTCTATAAGCGGAGCGAAACAGTTCATTATCAAAATGGCAAACATCACACCCTCAGGGTAACCCGCCTTTAATCTTATCAGAATAGTTAAAAACCCGCACCCAATCCCAAACAATACCTGCCCCCTCCAGACAGTTGGACATGTTACATAATCTGTCGCCATGTAGAAAGCCCCAAGCATCAGGCCGCCGCTTAACAGATGCACTATCGGGTCCCCAGTAAACAGCCCACCCTTGCCACCAAAAATCCACGCCCCCGCTGCCACCGTAGCAAGGAACGACAAGGGAATCCTAAGGGAAATATACCGGCGATACACCAAAAACGCCGCCCCTATCAGTATGGCTATCATGGAGGTCTCACCAAGCGACCCTGCCCTGTGCCCTATGAGAAGTTCCTTATATAAACTTAACTTATCACCGAATACCTCAAGTAATTTACCCATGCCCTCTTCTTTGAGAATTCCAAGCGGCGTGGCCGTTGTCTTAGCATTTATGGACGTAAACGTAAAGGCCGCGTCGGGAATCTCCCATGTTGTCATGGCGCGCGTCCATGTTATCAGGGCAAAGGCACGCCCAATCAGGGCTGGATTAAATATATTATAGCCAAGCCCGCCAAATAACTGCTTCGCTATCCCCACGCTTACAAACGAGGCCACAAGCGGTATATAAAAAGGCACCGTTGAAGGCATGTTCAGACCCAGCAGAAGCCCTGTAAGAAATGCGCTCCCGTCGGCAATGGTTCTCTCCTTCCCCGCGACCTTTTGCACAAAGCACTCGCTCACTATCGAGCCGATTATACACAGTGCCGTCACATAAAGCGCCTTAGGGCCGAAATAATATACCCCCATCGCAAGGGCCGGCAGCAGACTGATACTCACAGTCCACATTATCCTCGGTACCGTCTCCTCACTCCCTATATGAGGGCTTACCGAGACGATAAGTCCTTGTTTCTGGCCTTGTAGTTCCATTATTTATCTTCCTTAATCTTTTTCATTATGGCTTTACCATTGTCTTGGCCAGCCTTACCTGCTGGACTATCGGTCTTTTTGACGGGCATACGTATGTGCATGAACCGCACTCAAAACAATCGAACAGGTGATAGTCCTTCGCGTCGCTGTATAAACCCTTCTCCGAATAAACACTCAACATCAGAGGCATCAGCCCCATCGGACACGCCTCTACACACCGCCCACACCTGATGCAGTGGTTGAACTTTACACGATGAACTATTTGATTATCCTCCATAACCACGATGCCGGATGTACCCTTAGTTACCGGAGTGTCGAGGTCGTATATAGCAAAGCCCATCATCGGGCCGCCTGAGATTACCTTAACCGCACCGCCTTTCAGGCCGCCGCACACCTCAAGGAGCTGCGCCACGGGGGTGCCTATTCTTGCCTTCAGATTTTTTGGTGACACCACACCCTGCCCTGTTACGCTGACCACCCGCTCCACCAGCGGCTTCCCAGCTCGGCACGCCTCATAAATGGCGTACGCGGTGCCGACGTTTTGCACTACCACGCCGACATCCATGGGCAGCCCCCCGGCCGGTACCTCGCGGTTCAGGATTGATTTAATAAGCATCTTCTCAGCGCCCTGCGGGTATTTTGTGACAAGTGTGTAAACTTCAATATCTTTATCGCCTGATGTGGCGGCCTTCATCTTCTCTATGGCGTCTGGTTTGTTCTCTTCAACTCCGATATAACCCCTGTTCAGACCCAGTACCTTCATCAGGATTTTAAGGCCCCCGACCACCTCTTTGGGACTTTCAAGCATGACCCTGTGGTCTGCGGTCAGGTATGGCTCGCACTCTGCGCCGTTGATTATAACGGCGTCAATCTTTTTTTCCTTAGGGGGGGATAATTTCACGACGGTTGGAAATGTCGCACCACCCATGCCTACGATACCCGCGGCCTTAATGCGGCCCTTCAATACGTCGGCGGCGCGCTCCATGTAGTTTGGGTCGTCTTCAAAAACCGCCCATTCATCTGATTTATCGTTTTCTATAACAATACACGGCACCATCCTGCCGATGGGGGCGGGAAAGGCCTCAATGCTTGTTACTTTCCCCGCGATGGAGGCGTGTACGGGGGCAGAGACAAACCCTTCGGGGTTTCCGATTAACTGACCGGCAACAACGCGCTGGCCGACTTCAACCAGAGCCTTACACGGCGCACCAATGTGCTGGCTTAACGGGACAACGGCCCTCTGAGGGGGTTTACACACCTCAACAGCCACACCACACGCCAACTCCTTATGCTCAGGCGGATGTATACCGCCCAATGTAAACGTACTCACTTATATCCTCCAAAACGCTACCGTATGTGATAACATTATATTTTATCGTATGTCAAGACGTTTTTCACGAAATGTCACATCAAAGTAGAAATGTCCTATTCTTAGTCCGTCATTCCGGCTTGTCTGGAATCTTCCCTTTAGTGGGAGTTTTATGATGATTGTGCATATTCTGAGGCATAGGGACAGATTCCAGACAAGCCGGAATGACAGAAATAAGGGAGGCAATTTCTAATGCGTTTGCCCTGCTTCGCGGGATTGACACAGAGACTCCGCAGATGCTATCCTATACTGGCAGAGGCAGGCTCTGTCGGGGGGTGTCCTGTGGGATGATAGCCATGTGGAGGCATGGGGGCGCGACGCCCCAATAGGAGAAGCAGATGATCAAAAATCTAAAAGTGGGAACTCGTATTATCATAGGATATCTGCTCTTATTGCTTGTTTTTCTTCTGCTATCCTTATATTCAATAAGAAAACTAAACTATTCGGCTGATCAAACCAAGCACATGTATGAACACCCCATTACGGTAAGACACAAATTACATGCCATCAGTGAGAATAGTTTCAGAATCAGATTTTTACTGAGAAAGGTATATTTTGCGACCAATAACAATGAAATTATAGAAATTAAAACGCAGGTAGCGTCTCTTAAACCTAAGATAATAGATGATCTTGCAGTCGTAGAAAATCTGTTTTTGGGCGATAAGAGCTTAATACAACAAATTAGTAGTAATATTATTAGATATACTTCACTTGACGATGATTATTTTGATCTGCTGTTACAGGGTAAAAAGGCTGAGGCTATTAATTTGTTAGACAGTAAAATGTATGATTATGCCGAAACGAATGAAAAGTTAATAGAAGAAGCGAACACCTTTGCCTCTAACAAGGCAGCCTCGTTCTATGAAGCCACACAGAAATCAAACGAGGAGTCTAAGCATATCCTATATTCTCTCTTAGGAATAGCGATTATTTTATGCGCTGCATTGTCGTTTGTCTTTATGCGAATTATTACCATTCCGGTTTCGCGGTTATTGGGTGTAACAAGAGAAATAAGTTCGGGGAATTTCAATGTAACAATTGATGTCTCGGCTGAGGATGAGATTGGTATGTTGTCTAAATCATTTCATCAGATGGTAGAGACGCTACGTAGTAATAAATCAGCAAGAGATATAGAGGATTGGAAGAAATCTGGTTACGCCCAAATAAACTCAGTTATGCGTGGAGAGCAGGACATTATCACCCTCGCCCAAAACCTGATAACGTCAATCTCAGAATATATGGGGGCTAGTATAGGGGCGATTTACCTTACTCAGGGACAAGGCACCCTAAAGCTGACTGGCACGTACGCATACAGCAAGCGCAAAAATCTTTCTAACGAGTTTGCCCCTGGCGATGGAGTAATAGGACAAGCGGCACTTGAAAGGCATAGCATTTTGTTGACAGAGGTACCGGCGGATTATATAAAGATAACCTCGGGGCTGGGTGATGGAGCGCCAGCAAACATATTAGTTACACCGTTTCTATATAACGGCAATGTAAAAGGCGTGATAGAGCTTGGGTTGTTTAGTTTGTTTACAGATGATCAGATTGAATTTATGAATGCCATTTCTGAGGGAATTGCCATAGCCTTCAGCGTTGCACAGTCACGCGATAAAATGCGCGCGCTTTTGGAGGAGACCCAAAACCAGGCCGAGGAACTTCAGGTGCAACAGGAGGAGTTGCGGGCAAATAATGAAATCCTGGCAAGTCAGACTAAGGTGCTTAAAATGTCTGAAAGCAAGCTTCAGGAACAACAAGAGGAGCTAAGGCAGGCAAACGAGGAGCTTGAGGCACACTCAAAACTGATGGAAAAACAACGGGACGAGATAAAGAAAACAAACATAGAGCTTGAAAGAAATCAGGAGTATAACCTTCAAAAGACCAGAGAACTCGAAATAACGAGCAAGTATAAGTCTGAATTTATGGCTAACATGTCGCACGAACTGAGGACACCTCTTAACAGCATACTCCTGCTGTCTAAATTTCTCTCAGAAAACAAGGACGGCAACCTTACGCCAAAACAAATAGAATGTGCGGGAACGGTTTACTCCTCCGGCAAGGACCTGCTGAGTCTTATAAACGATATTTTAGACCTTTCAAAGATTGAGGCCGGCAAGGTGGAATTACATGTCGAGGCTATGGAGACTATCAGCATAAAGACATTTATAGAGAACAACTTTTTGCCTTTTACTGAGGAAAAGAAACTGGCACTGCAGGTGGCAGTATTAGAAAACGCACCTAAGCAAATTCATACCGACATACAAAAGACGGAGCAAATAATCCGAAACCTGCTGTCAAACGCCATCAAGTTTACAGAAAAAGGCTCTATAGCGGTAACAATAGACAATGCGCCCCACGGCGGCGGATTGTCGCTCTGCGTCTCCGACACAGGCGTAGGAATCCCGCACGACAAACTGGAAGTTATTTTCGAGGCATTTAAACAAGCCGATGGCTCAACAAGCAGAAAATACGGAGGCACAGGGCTTGGCCTGACAATATCCAGAGAACTGGCAAAACTACTGAAAGGCGAGATACTGGTTAAAAGCGATTTCGGCTTCGGTAGTACCTTTACCATGCTCATACCGGATTTAAAAGATGTTGCCTCTATTGAAGATACCCCTAAGAAAACGCTGACCCCAATAATTTCAATAAGAAGAGAACCCCAGGCAAACGGTAACGAGATTGAAGACGACAGAGAGAGTGCGGCGGCTGGTGAGAAATCTATTTTGATAATAGAAGACGATACGGCGTTTGCAAAGATATTACTGGATATAAGCAGGGAGAGAGGTTATAAGGGGATAGCAGCTCTAAACGGCATGGAAGGCATTGACTGCGCGCGTAAATATAAACCTAAGGCAATAATATTGGACATGGCCCTGCCTGATATTGACGGCTGGGCGGTAATTGAACGGTTGAAAGAATCCTCAGAGACGCGCAACATTCCAGTTCAGATAATGTCGGCGTCGGAGAAAGACATAGACACCCTGAAATCTGGCAGCGTCGGGTATCTGACGAAACCGGTTAATATGGAAAGAATCGGGGAGGCATTTAATAGAATAGAGAGTATTTTCTCAGTGCGAAGGCGGCGGGTAATGGCGGTTAACCTGGATGCCAAACAGGAGGCGGCGCTTAAGGAACTTTTAACAGATATGGGACTGGACACCGTTTATATGTCGGCAAAAAAGGCGCAAACAGACATAGAGTCAAACGGGTACGATTGCATTGTTATGAATGTTTCAGGAAGCGAACCGTTATGTTTTACTCTTCTTGATAAAATAAAAAACATAGAGCAATTAAATGGTATACCGGTAATAATATATAACAGCAGACAGTTAAGCGTTGGGGATGAGATAAGGTTAAGCATGTATGCACAGAGGATAGTGATTAAAACGGTAAAATCATTGGACAGGCTGCTTAATGAAATAGTGCTGTTTTCGCATATTATCGAGGCGCAATTGCCAGAGGAAAAGCAAAACATCCTCAGACGGGTTTACGATAAAGAGCATATTTTTAAGGGCAAGAACGTGCTGATAACCGACGATGATTCAAGAAACGTGTTTGCCCTGATGAGCATACTCCAGGACAAAGGGATGAACGTACTCGTGGCAAAAAACGGCGTTGAGTGTATCTCAATATTAAAGCAAAACGACGCAATAGACATAGTGCTGATGGATATAATGATGCCGGAGATGGATGGATATGAGGCGATAAAAGAGGCAAGAAAGGTAAAACAATACAGGGATATACCGATAATAGCGCTGACCGCAAAGGCAATGAAAGAAGACAGGCTTAAATGCGTTGAGGCAGGGGCAAATGATTACCTGTCCAAACCAATAGACAAAGACAGGCTGCTGTCACTTCTGCGAATTTGGTTGTATCAGTAGGAGCAAATTGAAAAATGAATAATGTTTCCAATTTGTGTTTGCCCATTTCACTCCGTGACAAAAAATTGTCTCCACCCGGCTTGCCTTGCCGTCATTCCGGCTTGTCTGGAATCTTATTTGGCTTGAGGATATAGTGGAGAGACCGATTCCGGACAAGCCGGAATGACGGACTAAGGGTAAATTCACTTATGATCGCAACTAAGTATGAGGTATTTTGCAATTGGCTCAGTAAAATCAGGAGATAACCAGAGTGGATTACTACGATAACGAAGACAATGAGAATTTGGAGATAGGGCTCCTTCTTGAGGCAATCAGTGTAAAATATGGATATGATTTTAAAAGCTATGCAAAGGCCTCGATAAAAAGAAGGATAAGGCACAGAATGTCAATTGCCGGAATCAAAAAGATAACGGAGGTAATTGAGAGGGTAATCTATGACAGAGGTTTTTTTATAGAGCTGCTTGGAGATTTTTCGATAAGCACGACGGAGATGTTCAGGGACCCTGATTTTTTTCAGGCCATGAGAAAAGATGTCTTCCCCTCGTTACAGCGTCTGCCCTATATAAAGGTATGGGTGGCGGGCTGCTCTACCGGTGAAGAGGTATATTCCATCGGCATAATGTTAAAAGAAGAGGGCCTTTACGATAAGGCCATGATTTACGCGACCGATTACAGCGATAAATCCCTGAGCGCCGCCAAAGATGGCGTCTTTAGTATAAAATCAGTAAAAAAATATGCCGCCAACTATTCAGACGCCGGGGGGATACAATCATTCAGCAACTATTTCACGGCAAAGGCCAACTCCGCTGTAATTGACCCGTCACTAAGGCATAACATGGTATTTTCAATCCACAACCTGGCATCGGACGGTGTCTTTGGGGAGATGAACATTATTTTATGCAGAAATGTGCTAATATATTTTAACAGAGGGCTGCAGAACAAGGTATTTGGGTTGTTTACCGAATCGCTGGAATATGGCGGTTATCTTTGTCTTGGTTCAAAAGAGACGATCAGGCTCTCAAACTTTTCAGACAATTATGACGAGGTTCTGAAAGACGAGAAGATATACAGGAGAAATATGAGGCCGGTGTCATATTCACAGAAAATCAATGACAACACCGCGGTTACCCCTGAGTTTGTTACAAAGGGCGGGGAATTGATACGCGAAGTGAAATCAAAAATAGAGGAGCTGGACTGTCTGATTCGGGGCGAATCCGGTAAAGACTCTGTATGAGGCGGTATGAAGCGGTTGTTATTGGGGCGTCTGCCGGCGGCATTGAAGCGCTCAGGGCGCTATTTACGGGGCTGCCTGATGATTTTCCATTGCCCATCGCGGCGGTGCTGCATCTGCATAGGAGTACAAAGGACGAGTTGATTAATTTATTACAAAGAGAGGTTCGGTTAACGGTCAAATATGCGCAGGACAAAGAAAAGATCAAAAACGGGGTCTTGTACATAGCGCCGCCGGATTATCACCTTTTAATAGAGGACGACAGTACATTCTCTCTATCAGTAGATGAGCATGTGAATTACTCACGTCCCTCAATAGACGTGCTTTTCGAAAGTGCCTCAGACGCATATCGGGGGCATATTATAGGGATAATACTGACGGGGGCAAACAGGGATGGAAGCATGGGGTTAAAGAGGATAAAGGCACGTGGAGGTACAGCAATCGTGGAAAATCCCCAAAGCGCACAATTCCCTGATATGCCATTGGCGGCAATATCAGAAACAGAAGTGGATTATATTTTAGACGTCAAAGAGATAGCCGGTAAAATATATGAGCTTGTGGGGGCGGTATAAGTGCAAAATATTTTAATAGTTGACGACAGGCAGGAAAACCTGCTCGTACTGGAAACCATACTCAGTCAACTGCCAGAGGTAAGTGTCATGAAGGCCTTAAACGGCAGGGACGCGCTTTGGAGTTTGCTGCGCGATGAGTTCGCGTTGGTGATACTGGATGTCCAGATGCCTGAAATGGACGGGTTTGAGACGGCAGCCCTAATCAGGAGTAATAACAAGACCAAGTCAATTCCGATAATTTTCATAAGCGCCGTAAGCACAAATGAGGAATTTATTTTTAAGGGGTATGAAATCGGCGCCGTAGACTATTTGGTAAAACCAATAAACGATGCGATTTTAAAAAACAAGGTAAACGCGTTTCTGAAGATTGACAAGCAAAGACAATTAATCAGAGAACAGTCGGAGCAGTTGGCCAAGGCAAACGAATATCTGGAAAAAGAAATCAGAATTATCTTTGAGCAGGCGCCGATTGGAATTGCCATTATGGAGCCGACCACCGGCAGGTTTGTTAAGATCAATCAGACTTTTTGCAATATACTTGGATATTCTTATGAGGATATATTAACACTCACATGTTATAACGTCACACATCCCGACGATCTTGAGGAGTTCCTGCTTGGGCTAAAACGATTATCCAACGGTGAGATTTCGGTTTTAAGTATGGAAAAACGATGCATTCGCAAGGATTCAAAAATAGTATGGGCAAACTTTAAATGTATCCCCTTGCAGATGGGGGCAAGTCAACTATCCCTTAATCTGGTCATAGTTGAAGATATAACAGACAAGAAACGATTGACAGAGGAATTACAAGTCATAAATGTCAATCTTGAAGGGATGGTAGCGGAGGAAATCAGGAAAAGGCACCAACAGGAGCAATTGCTTATACAACAATCCAAGATGGCGGCAATGGGGGAGATGATCGGATTGATTGCCCACCAGTGGAGGCAGCCTCTGAATGTTATAGGATTAATAGTGCAGGATTTAAGAGATACTTATGGTTTTGGCAAACTTGATGAGAAACAGATGGAAATGGCGGTTGCCTCAACGATGAGTCAAGTAAACTTTATGTCACAAACAATAGAAGATTTTAGAAACTTCTTCAAGCCTTCAAAGAGAAAAATACAATTCAATGTCAAATCAATCATAGAAGAGCTGCTCTCAATGTTCGAACAAATATTTAAGCAAAGCAATATATCTGTTTCTATAAGAACAGGGCAAGACACAATATTATCCACGCGTGGATACCCCAATGAGTTTAAACAGGTGGTACTCAACATCCTGAACAACTCAAGAGATGCTATAACTTCAAAAAGAGGTGCCAGCACTAAGACACACGGGCTGATAGAAATAACAATTGGCAACAACGCGGAAAGAAATAAGGTGATTGTCTCAATAAGAGACAACGGCGGCGGCATTCCAGAACAGGTGATAGAGAAAATCTTTGAACCATACTATACGACAAAAGGAAAAGAAGGCACAGGCATTGGGATGTATATGTCAAAGACCATAATAGAGACGAATATGGGCGGCACCCTGACAGTGAAAAATGTGGATGGCGGCGCGGAGTTTATGATAAGTTTGGAGGTAGCAGACATTCTGTAATTATTTATCTTGACACCTATTGCAAAAAATGATACGATGTAGGGGAGCTTGCAAGTCAAAAATTATTAAGTGTTAAAGGAGGAATCCCATGTTAAGAATACCGAGACTAAGTGTTGTGATTTTGTTAGTAATACTCATGTTGTCCTTTGCCGGTGTTTCAATGGCTGAAAACCAATGGCAAAAAAACCATCCCCGCAGGACACAGGTAAACAAACGCCTCCACAACCAAAACAAACGCATAAACAAGGAACTCAGGCAAGGGAAAATATCCCGCAATCAAGCGAAGCAACTCAAGAAAGAAAACCGCCAAATCCGTCGGGATGAACGCCACATGGCCAAACAACACGGCGGACACATAACAAAGGAAGAGCAGAAGGCCCTCAATCAGCGGGAAAACGGCGTCAGCAATCAGATTGGCAAATAATAAAAGGATTAACGACGAAGGGGGGGTAACCCCCCCTTCACCCCGTATTTTTGCCAACGTTTTATCTGTTGAGTTTGGGCTGCCGCCCGTTGGCGGCTTCCAGAACTCCGGCTGTCTAAAACGCCTGGTAGAATTTCCTGACCTCGACGATTGACATCTGACCCGGGGCAGTCACCGTCTCCAGCGAGGCAAACGTAAACAGAGAACCCACAAGCGGCAGAAATATCCTTGATGCCATTCCCATTGCTCCCATAGAGATAGTAACTACGGGCCTATGGTTTAATGTAAACTCTGTAAGCCTCTTTATGTCGGTCATGTTGTTTGGAGTAACGGCTATTTTAACTATGCGCGCCCCTATCTGTCTGCCTTGTTCATAGACCTCCTCAAGTTTCTTCTCATCAGGGGTTTGAGAGAAATTGTGATATGAGGTGATAAGGGTTTTACTGTGTTTGCTGGTCAAAGTGGAGATTTCCGCCGATATGTCCGATTCGACCTCTATATCAACCGCGTCGGTGAGGTCTATGATATGGGTAAAGATTTCTACTCTGAGAGCGTCAGTGATTGCCGCCGCCCCACCCTCTTCTTTTGACCGGCATGTGGCAATAACCGGCACGTCGGGGAATTTGTTTTTGAAGGTTTTAAAAATATCAATTATGTGCGGCAGGTGCAAGTCTGAAAACATATCAACCCTCAGCTCCGCTATATCCGCCGTCTGCAATGTCTCAACAGATGACACATCCATGTCGGTAAGAGGAACCGCGATAAGGGGTCTGGGGCCTAGGGTCAGGCTGCCTATTTTTATTTGTGGCATATCGTCAGGTATTTTGGGGGTGGCTATCGGGAAAACATATCCCTGTTTTTAGATTCGTATACTCTTGTCTTACCAGCTCCTGGACATCGTGTCTGACCTCATCTAAATAATCGAAATTAGCCGCAGCCGTTTTAATTATTGTTTTGTCGAGGGCGTTTTTGCTGCCGAGGTCCTGGATTACAAACAGCGCCGTTTCTTTGTCCATCCCTTTTCTGTATGGCCTGTCCTCTGAGATTGCCGTAAGCACGTCCGCCACGGCCATTATCCTTGAGCCAATGGGCAGGCTATCACCCTTGAAATGAAATGGATAGCCAGCGCCGTCCATTCTCTCGTGATGAAAGGACGCCCACATATTAATCGTCTCCAACCCCTTCACCAAATTTAGAATAGTGTACGAGTAATAGGTATGGGTCTTCATTATGTTCATCTCTGCCTCTTCGAGCTTCGCTGGCTTTTCTAATATCTCTGTAGGCACGGCCAGTTTTCCTATGTCGTGTAAATGCCCCGCTATCGCCATCAACCTGCACTCAATAGTAGAGAACCCGACAAGCCTCGCCAGCGTGCTGGCGACCTCGCTGACCCCTGCCGAATGTACCACCGTGAACACGCTCCTAAAGTCAATTACATGGCTGAAGAGCCGCGCTATCTCCTCAAGCTCATCTAAGTTGAGTTCTTTTTCGGGTATGACTTCACTGTTAAATATCAACTCATCCACCTCGGAGTACGACGCGTCAAACCAAAAACTCTCCTTCTCTGAAAGATCAGCAAACACCTCAACAAGGCGTGGATTAAACAGCGTATTGGTGCGCGCCCTTATGGCCTTAACAATAGGGTCTTTCTGCTTTAACACCTCGTCGCCTTTATTTAATAAGATTTCAATTCTGTCAGCCAGGTGGATGATATGAGCGCCCGGGTGGATTTCCTCCTGACCATAGTACCGCCCCCTTCCATCGTCCCATCTGGTGTGATGATGACGGACTATTGGGGCGGCATCACTCAATACAACAAACTCTTTTATCATACAGTAACCCTTCTCGGCATGTTCGTAAGGATTTTTGATATCGTACTCGCCCAGACTAAGTTTCTCACGAAGCGAAAAAACTCCGATGTCGTGAAGGGTGGCCGCAACAAAAATATCCCGTCGGCTCTGAAGCGATAGCCCGTACGCCTTAGCTATATCGTCCGCTATGATGGCAACCCTCAGGTGGTGGCTTGACAGCGTCCTGTCCACATAATCAAGGGTCTTGGAAAATGTAGCCAGAAGCGCCCCCAGCTTGACCCTCATGTTAGACAACATTTCCATGCGGTATTATAGCATGTGTATTGATGTTTGTGAAACATAAATTCGAACGCCGGGCTTACGGGGCGTGTGTCAGTTTATGGGGCGTCTTATGATGCTGCGCGCCGAATAAATTGTGGGCAGACTGGGGAAAATGTTAATATTATCATGATTGACAATGAAATGAATCAAGGGGCTTCAAATGTTTGAAACAACACAGTCACCGGTGAGCGGCTTTGATTTTTGGGCTGCGGTATCCATATTCGTTATCGCCTACGCAATGATTGCATACGAAAAGATACACAAGACCGTTGCGGCCATCTTTGCGGCTTCACTTATGCTGGTTCTTCGGGTGTTGACGCAGCATGAGGCCTTTCATCTTGAGTCGCTGGGTGTGGACTGGAACGTAATATTTGTCCTTATCTCTATGATGATTATAATAAACATAATGAAGCCAACAGGTGTATTCGAATACGTAGCCATAAAAAGCGCCCGGCTGGGCAAGTGTGACCCCGTACGAATAATGATTATATTAACCGTCATGACGGCAGTGTTGAGCGCCTTTTTGGACAACGTGACGACGGTTCTTTTGATAGCTCCGGTGACGATAATTATTGCCGACGCCCTTGGCGTTGACGCCGTGCCGTTTCTCATTATGGAGGCCATTGCCTCAAATATCGGCGGCACCGCCACGCTTATCGGCGACCCACCCAATATTATGATTGCCTCAAAGGCACATCTTAATTTTATGGATTTTATCATCCACCTTACCCCTGTCATAGTTATCATAATGGCCGCTTTGGTATTAATAATAAGGATAGTGTTTGGCCGGAGGCTCCATACGACTGAGGAAAGAAAGCAGATGATCTTTCAGATGGACGGGGCAAATGTCATAACTGACCCTGTCCTGCTGAAGAAATCGGTATTTGTGCTGGCGCTGGTATTAGTTGGGTTTGTATTTCATAGGGTTTTATATTACGAACCGGCAACTGTAACCCTCTTCGGGGCAGGACTACTCCTTCTGCTGTCAAATGTAAAAAACCCGCGCCGTGTGCTGGCCGAGATAGAGTGGCCTACGATTTTCTTTTTTATAGGATTATTTGTCATAGTGGGCGGTGTGGTAAAGGTGGGACTGATAAGGATGGCATCAGTAAAAGTGCTTGCCATTACTCATGGCAGCCTGTTTGCCGCAAGTATGGTTACGCTGTGGTTTTCGGCGATTGCCTCGGCGATAGTGGATAATATTCCATACGTGGCCGCCATGAACCCGCTGATAGTAAACATGGCAGAGCATCTATGGCCCGGGCAAAGTGGTATTGAGTTGATGCGTCACAATGAGTTGATGCCGATATGGTGGTCGCTTGCCCTTGGTGCGTGTCTGGGCGGCAACGGTACCGCAATCGGGGCATCAGCAAACGTCATCATAGTAGGAATGGCGGGACGCGCGGGTAGGAAGATTACATTTTTCAGATTCTTCCTATACGGCTTTCCCATTATGATATTAACAGTGTTGATTTCTACTGCGTATATCTGGATCAGATACTATGTGTTGTGAGGAGATGAGGAGATGACAAGGAATAGATTGAAAGAAAATAGATTGAAAGACGAAAAAAGCCCGTACCTGCTTCAGCACGCCGAAAATCCCGTCAACTGGTATGCGTGGACTGATGAGGCATTTGCGGCGGCAAAGGCGCAAGACAAACCCATATTTCTTTCAATAGGTTATTCAACCTGCCACTGGTGCCATGTGATGAAACGTGAATCATTTGAGGATCCAGAGGTTGCCGCCCTTATGAACGACGCGTTTATTTCCATAAAACTGGACAGAGAGGAGCGCCCCGATATAGACTCTATTTATATGTCAGCCTGCCAGATGTTAACGGGAGGAGGCGGCTGGCCACTTACGATTATAATGCTTCCCGATGGCCGGCCGTTTTTTGCCGCCACATATATCCCCAAACGCGGCAGAGGCGAGGCAACTGGAATGCTCTCCCTTATTCCCCGAGTGAAACAAATATGGGAGCGGCAGCGCCATGAACTTATCAGGATGGCGGAGCAGATAACACAACAAATACAGCAATACGCGGTCAATACCACAGGCGGCGCGCACACAACAAGTACTGAAATAACAGAAAAGGCCTATCGCGGCATCTCGTCCTCATTTGATAATACTTACGGTGGATTCGGCAGCGCCCCAAAGTTCCCCGTGCCGCACAATATTCTATTTCTCCTGAGATATTATTTTGAGACCAAAGATGCCACCGCCCTTGACATGGTGAATAAGACTCTCAAATCAATGCGCATGGGCGGGATTTACGACCACATCGGGTACGGTTTCCATCGCTACAGCACCGATGCCTCGTGGCATGTGCCCCATTTCGAGAAAATGCTCTACGACCAGGCGCTTCTTTTGATTGCGTACGCGGAGGCCTTCACGGTAACGGCAGATGAGTTTTATAAACGAACGGCATACGAGATTATTGAATATGTGCTGAGGGATATGCGCGGCAGTGAGGGGGCTTTTTATACGGCCGAGGATGCGGAGAGCGAGGGTGTCGAGGGCAAGTTTTACTATTGGACATACGATGAGCTCAGGGCAGCCCTCACCCCTGAAGAGGCGGATATTATTATTAACATATTCGATGTGAAAGTGAATTCACAATCCGGCGGGGAAGACGTGGAGAATATCCTCCACATGGTGAAGCCTGAAAACGAACTTACGACAGAGGAGCAAGTTCTCATTCGCGGGGCTGTCAGGAAACTCTACGACGCACGGCAAAAGAGAACTCACCCCCATAAAGACGATAAAATACTGACAGACCTAAACGGCCTCATGGCGGCGGCCTTGGCGATAGCTGGCCGTGCGTTTAGTGACGATAGTTTGATCCTGGCGGCTTCTGAGGCGGTCTCGTTTATTGAATACACTATGGCAACAGGGCAAGTCGGCCTTTTGCACCGTTACAGAGACGGCCAATGTGCGATAGCTGGTACGATTAACGACTATGCCTCTTTCATATGGGCGTTGATAGAACTATATGAAGCAACTTTTGACGAAGGCTATTTGGTATCGGCAAAAAAGTACACTGATTATCTGATTGATCACTTCTGGGATTACAACTTCGGCGGCCTATTCTTTACTGACAAGGACTCTGAAACGCTGATAGCGCGCCAGAAGGAACTTTACGACAGCGCGATACCATCGGGCAATTCCATCGCCCTATACAATATGATAAGGCTTGCCCGAATCCTCGGCGACCACAAACTTGAGGAAAAAGCAAACGAGCTTATAGACGCGTTTTACGGACAGGCCATAAAGCACCCTGCGGCGTATCCATTTTTCGCGCTATCAGCGGGCCTCGCCCTTGGCAGAAAAAGCGAAGTAGTAGTGGCCGGAGAGGAAAGACAATCAAGGGATATTCTTAGAACACTTGGGCAAAAATTTCTACCGAATACAGTCTTTGTCCTAAAACAGCGGGATGTAAAAAGTATCATATCCTACACTGAGGACATGAAAGACATTGACGGCAAACCGGCAATCTATGTATGCGTAGATAATGCCTGCCACGCGCCGGAAACAGAGATAGCCGATTCACTTAAGATGCTGATACGTTAAGACCAAAATGCGGTCACAGAAGTAAGAAGATTTCTATAAAAATCGAATCATCCTGAGCCTGTCGAAGGATGCTCCTATTACTCCTTTGTCTGCAATTTGGGATAACAACTGTCTGCCTAAATCCAGGAAAAGACATCACGCAACATAGTGAACGGTGAATTTTACGTGGTACTACCGACCTCAGCCGACATACTTTTTCCCTTTATTTTAGCGGGTTTAGCTGATTCTCAAATATTTATAGCGGCGAGAGATGTTACCTTTGCGTAACATGATACAATATTGTAAAACGTTACCTTTACGTAACATATTATATTTTTATCGGGTATAAACCTATATTATCTATGTTTCTATAATTATTACTATAAATATATGTAGTTACCAGACAAACCACACATTTCTCGTCTCATGGTATAATATTTATAAAAAAACAATTGACAAACCTTATTTTATAATATATAATACAAACGGTGGCTTGATACATATAATTTATAGATAAGGAGGATGATAACATGGAGCGGGGAACCATACCTGTTGAGGACATTCCGTTAAGTGTTCCTTTAAAAAGTGAAGTCGTCGTTTGTTTGTTACAGTTAGAAATTCCTTTGGAAACCGAAATGTACAAAAGCTCCGCACCTGGCGGTATAGATCGCTACAAATGGAGGCCTAATGCAATTGCTAATAGAACAAAGAGAATTACCTCTTGTATCAGTTCTATTGGCGAATTGATAAAGGATAGAAAAGATAAGAATTTTGAAAAAGTAGATATTTTTGTCCTTCCAGAATATTCTGTCAATAAAACGATGGTTAATGGTTTACAGGATATCGCCAAAAGATATCATAGTATAATAGTTGCAGGTGTTTATGACGACAATGAATACAGTAATAAAGCGGCTGTAATCCTTCCTGATGGAAACATATACTATCAATATAAACTTTCGAAATCAACGCCAGAATCTGGATATTTAAATGATCCACCGGATGCGGAAAAAAAGATTCTTCGTTTTACGTGGTATCAAATTAACGGGAAACCTCTGTCTTTTTCAGTATTCATATGCAGCGACTTTATGAAATATTCATCATCCACCCTGAATGAAAAGAATCCTCAACTGATAATTGTACCGATGTGCAGCCACGATATAAGGGGATTCTATTGCCTTTCAGATGTACTTATAAGAACTGCCCAAGGGCATTGCAGTACCGTCGTTGCCTTATGCAACTCAGTTGAGGCAAAAGAAAGTAGCTCTCTAAAAGTTTGCGGCAAAAGTCAATTCATCGGCCCGACTATTGAATATAGTCTCACATCTGTTCTCGCCAAGTCAAAAGAAGGGGCAATTATTGCAAAACTTAAATTTGATTTAGAACTAATATTTCCACTAAATCCTTCGATGCAGTTGTCTTTCGATGATGCTGGCAAAATTGAAGATAGCTCCGCTTCAAAAGATACCTGTTCAGGAGATAGATATGTAATCAACCCGAACGTTATAATAAAGAAAATAGAACAAAACAAAATGTATGCTTTATATCATACACATGAGTATTATGATGTGCGCAACAAAATTAAAAAAGCACCGTTGAAAATGGTATGTCATGGGATACTTGGTGTTCATGACTTAATGTTCCAAGGTTATGCTGAGAATGTTGCTTTTTTTAAGCAAAGGATAGAGAGCTATTTAAAAGATGGGCATAGTCAACTCAAAGAGGTATCTGGAATCCAAACATTTTACACTATTACTGATGTTATAAAATATCGCAATATCAACCTAGTGAATATAACAAGTGATATAGTTGATGATAACGGGGGTACTTAATACCTTTATTGATGACCTTGCAGGTGGCGTGAGAAAGGACTATGTGTTAGGCAACATTGATGCAATAAAAGATATCATTGATAATAAATATAATAACGATGATAATAAATATAATAACGATGAAATAAAGTACGATTTAGAACAAAAAAAAGTAATCCTAAAAGTCAGTTGTGCTTCGGATATTACTCCAGCCGAAAAAGCTGATGGTCTTGAAGAATTTATTATCATTATGGAACTGGAGTTCACTGACCGTGCCAATGCTGGCAATATTAATTATTTCAAAAATACTATGTTAAAATCTCTTATTGATAATGAAAAGATAAGAACTATTGAATATGTAAAAAAAGAAAGTATTCACCCATTTGAAGGTGCTTATATTCTTCATCTGGTTGGAGGTCTCCCCGATGTAGGGGAGACAATTGTAGAAAGAATTCATGGTCTTTCTGCCAATCATAAATATATTAAGTGCACAACCAGAGTCGTTACACCAATAGAATATCTCAGTGATGCCAAATGTCCTGTACTATATGAAACAACTATAATTGATAGAGAACAACAAGAAGATGTATTGGATATAATAGGAAATTATACTTCATATAATTACCCTCATCCATTTATTATTAAGGAACTGAAAAGGGAAAAAATTGTTGAAATAATTAATTTTTTCAAAGAATGTAAGAAAAGACAACAAAACGACCGGTCTATGTCCGCAGAAAATGAAGAAATACAGGAGAGTGAGTGGCTTCGCGGACTTGTGAGTTTTATCTATGGTATATGCACATCTCTTAAAAACGATAAAATAATTGATGAAGGATTATTTGATAGAAACATAAAGCATTATTGCATCTCGACTGTAACAGACATAGGGATGAAGATCGAAAAAACGCTTTCAGTGGAACTAAATAGTGTAACACCAAATAGACCAAGTACAGGCACAACAAATATGGGTGAATTAATTAAGGAGGCTATAGCATATTATAAAGATAAAAAAGAAGTCGGCCCAGTCAATACTGCAAATAAGTGGGATGAAGAAACTCTATTCTGCTTAAAGAAGAAACTAAATTTCTTTGCCGAAAAAAGGAACAATTTCTCTCATGCTTATGAGGAAAAATATTTTAAAAATAAAAAGGTTTCACAATACGCGGATGAACTTTTAAAACATACCAACACTGCATTGCAATTCCTGATTCACTTTGATGACCGAAAGAAAACTGAGTAACAGCATCGTCAATAGGCAAGTAATCTAAAATTGAGTGGATGGGCTACTGTTCCAATGTGGTAAATATGTCAACAGGTAGCTCCGTGTCCCCTCATGATACTTAATCCCAATATTGAACAAGGACATTTCTATTTTGCTATTACATTATTAGTTGCACGATAATTTTGTTCTAACGAATAAAACAAGTTATCATGGGAAGTTGTAACGATTTCTGGACTGTCCTTTTCTTAGTCTGTCATTCCGGCCTCATTTTGTCATTCCAGCGAAACATACATGAATAGAGTCAATCTTCGCCCCCGCCCATGAA
>NZ_JBJUSG010000052.1:0-22435 GCF_046044395.1 Candidatus Magnetominusculus dajiuhuensis
GGGAGGTGTGTGCCCTAGCTCCATAGGATTTTCACGGTAAAGCTGGAATCCAGAGGGCGAAATGGCTATTGAAATTTTCTAATGCGATTGACCTTGTATGGCCGTCTTCGATTCTGTCATTTCCTCACTGTCAAATGTTATCATAGTAACCAATGAAGCGGTATATATTTACAATCGTTGCGGTGGTGGCCGTCCTGCTTAGTTCCTGCGTGGGGGACAGCCCTAAGTCTATGTTTGAGACTGCCCGGCTTGAGGAACTTCAAAACAATCCTAAACACGCTAAAGAGTTGTATGAAGAGATCATAAGAAGGCATCCCAACACCGGGTACGCTCAGAAATCTAAAGAACGCCTTGAAAAACTCAACCCGGCCTCCCCGTCAGAATCACAAAAGTGAATCAGACACTATGTTAGTCGGCCTCACAGGGAATATTGGAAGCGGCAAGACAACCGTGCTGGGTCTGTTTGAAGCACTTGGGGCGCGTGTCATTAGCGCCGACGAAATAGTAGGACGTCTTCTCGGTGAGGAAGACATCAGGACAAAGATAAGGGCGGCCATTGGAAGCGATGTCTTTTCAGTGGACGGCAGCCTTGACAGGAAAAAAACCGCAAAGGTTGTCTTCGATAACGAGGGGCTGCGAAGGAAACTTGAGGGGATTGTCCATCCTGCCGTAATGAGAGAAATCAAGCAGTTTGCGCTGCCCGATGAGATGACTATCGCCGAGATACCCCTTCTTTTTGAAGGCGGCTTCACGGGCGAGGTCAATGTGGTAGTCACCGTTACCGCCCCAAAAGAGATTGTCTATGAAAGGCTCGGCAAAAAAGGCAAACTCTCAGAGGAGGACATCACAAAAAGACTTGCCTGCCAAATCCCCGATGAACAAAAGGCCGCAAGCTCAGACTTCGTCATCATCAACGCCAAGGACATCGCCAGTACGCGGCAACAGGTGAAAGAAATCTACCGGTTATTAAAATTACGACATCGGCGCAATGTTTAGCGCGCACAGAAGCGGCATATAGATGGTAAAACACGCGCCGTCTTTTATATTGTTGAACTCCAATCGGCCATTCATGTTCTTCTCTACGATGCTCCTGGACATGTAAAGTCCTATCCCTGTGCCTTTTTCGCCTTTTGTCGTAACATATGGATCGAATATCTTATTGACTATATCCTCCCTCACGCCGCCCCCATTGTCGCATATCTGCACTACGGCGTCTTCTCTGTCCTCAGTTATCTTTATAGAGATACGCCCCCGCCCCATTGTCCCTTTTAACCGGCGCTTTCGCTCCATTATGGCATCCCTTGCATTGTTTACGAGGTTTAATATAGCCTGCTTGAATTCATTTGGGTAGCCCAGTATCATCGGGTCACCTTTACATTCCACCGTAGCGTCTATATTTCTCTTTATAAATTGCAGATATATAAGCGCCAGGATGTCCTCAACCGCCTTTTTTAAACTGAAGGGCGACATGTCCTTTGCGGGCTTAAAGAAATTCCTGAAATCCTCGACAGTCTCAGCCATGTAGTTGATGAGTTTCATTGATTCGACGATAACGTTATTGACATACAGGCGGTCTATCTTATTTTCCTCAAGGTCTTCCTCCATATTTTGAACCATCAGCGCAAGCGTGTTCAAGGGCTGTTTCCACTGGTGGGCAATCGCGCTTATCATCTCTCCCATAGCGGCCATCCTTGACTGCTGTATCAGGAGGCGCTCCTGAACTAATCTCCTCTCAGCCTCTTTTCGTATCCTCTGTTCCAGGCCTGTGTTTAACTCCCGCAGCTCATCCTCTGCCTTAATACGCTGCTGATAGTTTCGGTATGCCTCAATTATATTGCCGCAGGCGGCAAAAAAAGGTTGAAGAAATTCGATAAGTTCCTCGTCATACCCGCCGTCTCTGTTTGCTATCATGGCAAACCCCGCAAGCTTTTCTCCACTATCTATCGGCGTCACCATGAAAGACTTCAACTCCGGGTGTCCATCGGGCATCGCCCCACGTATATGGTCGTTGGACGGGGCAGGCGATATGAACGCCTTGCCGGTCTTTATTATTGGGCCAATTAAATTGTCCATGTTGAGAAACTTAAATCCACTTTCCATATTCTTGTCAAACAGCTTGCGGGTCTGCTCGTTCCCCGCTATGTTGGACACGGCAAAGGTACTTAAATATTCCTTTCCATCTTCGTCTGTTAAGACCTCACCGATTATCCCAAATTCGCTGCTTGTCAGAGACAGCAGCATCGCAAGCAGCTCATTCATAAGCGCGCGCGGGTTGGGTGAAAGAATGAACTTCGACTGGATGTATCGTATGGCGTCCAAAAGATTGTTGCTCCGTATAAGGTTCTCTCTGGTGTGCGCACGCTCCCGCTCGGATTGATGTATTGCCAGTGCGTATTGAACTGACTTACACAGGGCGTCCTGATTAAGATTTTCTTTTACCAGATAGTCTGAGGCGCCAAGTCTCATCACCTGTATCGCAGTTGCCTCAGTGTCTCCTGCGTCAAGCACAACAACAGGTATCCTTAAATGCCCGATTCTATCCTGCAGATGTTCTAAAAACGCAAGCACGGCTTCGCCAAAACAATGATAACTCAACACAATACAGCCACAGGTGTTGTTGTTACAGAAGTGCAGCCCTTCCTCTAACGACCCGGCCTGCTGCAACCTATACCCGCGACCTGCCCCTGATACCCGACCACACAGTCCCCCGGTACCCGGCACATCGCCTATGACAAGAAGGTTTAACTCTTCAGTATCCACAGCGGTCAATAGCGCCCACGCTCAGGCGCGCCCCCACCCCCAGCTTTTATGTCTCTACACATCTTCATCGGCCTATCCCTGTGTAAGACCACGACTAATACTAACATATGGGCCAGTTACAAACGGGTTAAAGAGGCGGCGGCCGGATTTGAACCGGCGCATAAAGGTTTTGCAGACCTCCCCCTTAGCCGCTTGGGTACGCCGCCATTGCTAGGTTAAATATAACACAAACAGGCATTTCTTTTCCATTGGAATAATTTAAGGCCGCGTGAAAAAAATTCTGCCGCCGGTGATTATGAAGTAATTGAAGACCAGCATACCAATTGGTATAAGGATGAGCGTAAATTTCTGCGCCCTGTCTTCATACCTGAAGACGACACTATGGGGGCCGACGTCTTTGATTATTATGGCTTGAAACGCAAGATTTGCCCTGAATACCCTCGTTTCACGGCCATCAACGTATGCCCGCCAGTTTGGGGCATAGTTGTTTGAGAGTACAATGGCTACCGGCGTGGCAAGCTCTAGTTTAAGGCTGATCTCATCAGGGGAATAACCTTTAAGCGCCATCTGGTTTTTCTTAAATTGTTCGTCGTCTATGCCATCAGGCGGGGATGAAGGGGCGTCCTTGCCCGAAATATAAACGGTATTAAATAACGCCGCCCCCTCCGTATTCACAAGGGTATCATAGACGGCCTTGTCTGACTCCAGCGTTATAATGGTTTTCACGAGGTAAACCCTGTCAAAAGCGTCCTTAAATCTAAGAATTGCTATCGGTCTTGAGTAGAGTCTCATCAAGTTGCCGATTAGTCCCGGATGTTTGCCGATAGAATTCCCGTCGTAGACCAACTCTAATGAGCTGTTCAATGGTTTAGAAGAAACTCCCTGCGTTACAATATATCTTGTATTCAAAAAAGCATATGGGGAAAATGTTATGTTCGCCGTGAAGTTTGATATAAATAAGTTATACCAATAGCTCTCGAAATATGGAAGAAACCCCGGGTCTGAAAGCTGCTGGTTTATTACGACTTTGAAAAACTCCCTGTAAGATTTATTAAAAAGCGGACCTCTGCCATCGGGTGTCTCAAATCCTTGTGACTGGATTAAGGGAATCGTCCCCGGATTAAGAGAGGCCACTCGCAACGGCTTGTAACTGTTTTCCTGTTTAATAGCCTCCAGTACATCAATGTTAGGGAAAATACTGATATAAGGCACGCATTCCTCACCAAAAAACCGTGTAAATCTCACCTGAAAAAAGATTATAACCCCAATCGCCATAATCAACATAGCGGTTAACTGTCCCTGTTTCTGAAAAGCGCCTGAGAGCTTATTGATAGACCAGAACAAGGCACACATCAAAACTACCAAAACAGGGGCAATCGAAACCAGATCCACTGGCGCGGCCTTCCTGGGACTGAAATACAATACCGCCTCAATAGCCGCACAACTGACAATAAATATGGCCACCGGATTTCTCGCCAATTTCGGGAAGAGAAAAGCCTCTTCACCTGTGGCAGTCAAAATCATTAGCGAGATAAAAATGCCACTGCTGATGTTTAATATAAGCAATTGTATACCCTGCGTCTCAAGTGTCTTAGCGATAAATACGGCAAAGACCGCGCAGGCCACTCCGATGATTCCCCCGATTAGAAAACGCCTGACAAGCCTCCGGTCTTTGATGGCCTCATCAATTGCCACAAACGCCGCCATTGTCATAACAATCGGAAATACGGTGGTTATGTGGGCGAGGTCCATTTTCTCAAAGAGCGTACCCCTGAATATTACCTTCAACCCCGAAGTAAAAACGGCATATAAAAATACAACGACACAGAGGACTCCTAAACTGCGCCGCACCCTGCCGGATGTATTCGATATGGCAATTGCGCCGACAATTGGAATCAGGGTCATCGTCTGCAGCGAAGACACTGTGAAGCCGTTGGCGAGACTTTTCAGAAATCCCGCAAGGGAGGCCGTCTCATACACATATGTCCTGCTTGTAAAGGGTATGTACTTATAGAGGGCATAAAGCACGGGCATACATACCAGAATATACCCAAACCACACCAGCGAGGTCTTTATCAGACGCCTAAGCCCCGCGTTTTGTCCTTCGGGCGGCAGCAGCACTATTACCAGCACCTCTAAGATGAAAAAATATGGCAGCGTCAGCACGGGATATGACAGTGCCACAATCAAATTTAATACTATCAACCTCATTATCAGGCCCTTCTGGCTGCCACACCCACCTGGCCAGGACAGTGCAAAATAAAGCGGAAAGGCATAACTAAAAATATACAGGATAAAAGGACTCCACAACTGCATATTCAAGGCAAAATACACACCTCCGACCACTGCCACCCAACCCGCGGCGTTCAAATAGCCGCTAAGAAATCTGTACATTCCATAACCGGCCGCTGACATCATAGCAATAAGCAATCCGGCGTAAACCGCCCAGAGAGGTAAAAACTGTGATACTATATTCAGAATGTAAAGCGGGCCGTGCTGACACGCGTATGCCGGTATCCCGCCAGGCCAGTTCGGATACCAGAAATATGGGCCATGCCGCAATAACAGCTCCCCCATTGCCTTAAATCTTGGGAAATCCGTCTCGAACACGTCATGAAGCACTACGGCGGCCAAAGGCCCCAGCACCAGCTTGTCTATGAAAAACACCGCCGCAAGCAGTATAAAAAACAGGGCAGTCCTCCTCCCGTTTTTTAATATATATTCCTCTACGTATTCTTTAAACATGTGAGCGGTTTTGATTAAAGGCGGTACAGGGAAGGTTTCACAGCGGCCTCCTTTGCGGTTGATAGACTATAATTTTCGAGCCGTCGAAATCAAAACTGAAAGGCACATGGAGGTAGTCACTAAGGGCGTGTTTGAATGCGCCATGTTTTTCCCGCTCCACAAAAAATACCATAAAGCCGCCTCCTCCGGCCCCTAACAACTTCCCGCCAACTGCCCCGCTTGCAAGGGCGCGCTCATAAATAGTGTCTATTTCTGAATTCGACACCATAGTGGACAAGGTTTTTTTCAAGTTCCACGATTGATTCATAAGCCGCCCAAACTCCCTCAGGTCTCTGTTGCTGTTTACAAGTATGTCATATGCCTCATCTACGATGTCTTTCATATACGAAAGATTCTTTTCGTTTTTCGGAATATTTTTAATCTTATCTCCCGCAACCTCGGACGCGATTCTTGAGATGCCGGTGTAAACAAGTATGAGGCTGCTTTCGAATTCTACGAGCCTGTGGCGGTTAATAACAATAGGTTCAACGATGATTTTGCCGTTTGCCAGAAAATTTATCACATTCAGGCCACCGTGGGCGGCAAATGTCTGGTCTTGTGAGCCGACATGTTCCCTGATCAACTCCTGTTCAATATGAATGGCCTCGCGCGTCAAATCCTCCCTGGACACTATCCTTCCCTGCAGGGCATAGAGACTGTGAATCAGGCCAACTGTGAAGGCGGAGCTTGAGCCCATACCGCTCCTTGCCGGAATATCGCCGTCGTGATGGATAGAAACACCGTAGTCAACCTTGAAATATTTCAGGGTCTCTCTTACGGACGGGTGTCTGATTGTGTTTATGTCGCTGACATTTTCTATTTTCGAGTAGACTATTCTGTGTTTATGGTCAAAAAACGGGGGCAGCCGCCTGACGCTCAGGTAGCAGTACTTATCCACGCAGGCACCAAGTACCTTGCCGCAGTGCTTCATATAGTAGTCCGGGTAGTCGGTACCGCCGCCGAAAAATGAAATCCTATGTGGAGTTCTCGATATTATCATTTAAGATGCCGCGCCCACCGCAATCAGTGTCGCCAAAAAGGTAATCACCAGCTACATTATACGCCTCCGGCACTCCTATGTCAATAAACCTGCCCCTAAAGACATATCCCCTGATATCGCCGCCGTCAGATAAAAGCGACGGCAGGATATCCCTCTCAAGCGAAATGGCCGCACCGCCCTCTGCGCCTGTGGCGTGGTCAAACAACTCCCTGTGAAACACATATACGCCGGCATTGATAAGGCCATCGGTGTGCCTTGGCGTCTTTTCGTGAAATGAAACCACCCTGCCCACGGCGTTTATGGCAACAGTGCCGTATCTGTTAGCGCCACTCATCTGTCTGAGGGCAATAGTCATCGCGGCACCTTGCTCTACATGAACCGAGACAAAATCCTCAAAATCTACCTCCGCAAACGTATCGCCGTTTATGGCAATGACCTCAGGGGTCTTTGTATGCGCAACGGCCTTTATGACAGCCCCCCCTGTGCCGAGGAGGTTGTCTTCGCGGGAAAACAGGATTTCAAAATTATACCCGCAAGGGCCGTCGTATTCCCTGATTATCTTATCAGCCATGAAGCCAACGGCAATAACGACCCTCCTTATGAATACCCACCTGTTTAAATATCCAAGTAAAATATCAAGAAATGGCCTACCAGCAACAGGGGCGAGTACCTTAGGCAGGCCATCCACAACCGGCCTAAGCCTCATACCCAGCCCACCAGCAAGTATGATTACGTCTGTGTCCTGCACCTTGAGCGGCTCCTCACACTCAACGCCCTTTGATAACCACGGCTGAGGATTGCCCGCCTATGCCGTAGCTTATGGATAGAAACTTCTCACTGCGGCACGGCTGTTGAGTGTTTGAGAGTTTCAGGTGCGAGTATTCCTTTTCTGTTTCATTGAAATTAAGCGTGGCCGGCACGATTGACTCCCTTACGCCCAACACCGAGATTATTATCTCAGCGATGTCGCTTGCCGCTGCCATGTGCCCTGTATAGGGTTTCAGTGCGCAAAGCGCTATTTCGTTATCTGCCGCAACGCTGTCAAGAGAATTGAGTTCTGAGCGGTCACCTTTTTTTGTGCCGCTTCCATGCGGGGAAATGAAGGCGAGGTCTGATATATGTACGCCTGCGTTATTGAGCGCCTCTGTTATGCACAGTTCGGTCACGCGCTCAGGCACGCTGACCCCAGGGCCTTCGGCGTGTTCTATGGCATTTCCAAATCCCATTATCGTGCCGTATATTGTGGCACCGCGCCTCAGTGCGCTTTGTCTTTCCTCAAGCACTATGGCAGCGCCCCCATCGCCGGGGATAAACCCGTCTCTCCTCTTATCAAACGGCCTGTAAGAGGCAGCGCCGCTCTGACATGCCGATAACAGGCCAAGTCCCTCCAGCTCGTACATGGGTATTTCGTTAATCCAGCTTCCACAGCCTACGGCAACGGCAATATCAGCCCTGTCCTGCCTTATGCTCCTTGCGGCAAGCTCCAGTGCCTGCCCGCCACACGGCGACAGGCTGGCAAGCGTGGTGTTTGGCCCCTTAAAATCCAGAAACGCTGACAGCGCGCTAAACAGGTTATTCGATATTGATTCAAGCAGAAAAAATGGATTTACCTTGTTTAACGTCAACGTGTTAAGTTTCACGTAGTCAATGTCCTTCCACCGGCCATTTGTCGCCCCTTTTGTGGCGGGATAAAAGAAATCATACCCCAATTTAGAAAAATCCCCGGTTGCTATGAAAAGCGCCCGGCGCCCGGGTGAAGTTTCGTTCATATCAGGAAACCCTATCCGGCTGTCTTTTACGGCGCCAAGTGCGGCCGCAAATCCGAGTGTTGAGCCTCTGTTTAGGAATTTCATCTGGCTTGTGAGCTTATTCGGTATATCGTATGGATATTCCACCTCTTTCACATTGCCGAAGTACTGCATAGCTACGGGGCAGCCTTCTTGCGGGTGGCGTGTAACTCCCGTTTTGAGGGCCTTTACGCCTTCCCAATTTTCCACGGCCCCCGACCCTAATGCGGTAACAAGCCCCATGCCGGTTATTACTACTTCCCTTTTATCCATGTCTAAAGACCCAGCTCCCTCATTAATATCTTAAAGAATCTGCGCTCCTTCTGTGCGTCTCCGATTTCGTCTAACCGGACAATATCACCACTGAATTGCGCCACTGCCTTTTTCTTGCCCATGACCGTGCCCACACCTTTAAAGGCTGCCTTGTCGGCTCCATATGAGACGGCCTCTACTGTGAGTTCCAACTGGTCGCCGGGCATGGCAAGGCCGTAAAACTTGCAGTTATCCACAGAGGACGGCAAAAACCATCCCTTGAAATCTGACGACGCCGCACATAACCATCCCGCAAGCTGCACAAGTGCCTCTATGGTCAGCACACCGGGCATTACCGGATTGCCCGGGAAATGAAACTCCAAAAAATCCTCCGTCATTGCTACATTCTTTATACCCCGAATCCGCTCATTTGCCGTCCAGTCCAGGACCCTATCAACAAGTAAATATCTCACATTCATTGTCCCCTTAACAATATTACTGACGACACGGCGAACTGCGGCGTATGAGAGATAGAGACAGTTGCCTCTTGTGCCCTCAGCCTTCTAACCAGTCTGTCCGCCCACCCGTTAAGCTCTAAGGTTGGCCGACCCGAAGGCATAACAGAGACCTCTATGGCGCTAAACACGCCGATGGTCGAAAACCCCACGCCTATCGCCTTTAAAAACGCCTCTTTGGCGGCAAAACGCCCGGCAAAGTGTACATGCGGATGCCTGTGCCGTAGGCAGTACTCCCGCTCCCGCTGTGTGAATACATCCGAGGCGAAGGCCTCGTTTCTGTCCATCACCGCATGTAGCCTTTCAACGTTCACGATGTCTATTCCCTGATAGAGGCGCACTATGATACCGTCATGCCGCCGTCAACGGGGATTGCCTGTCCGGTTATGTAACTTGACAGGTCGGAAGAAAGAAACACGGCAAGGGCTGCCACCTCATCCGGGGTGCCAATCCTGCCAAGGGGAATCGCCGAGAGTATCGCATCTCCCGCCCTTTTCCTTACCCGCGCGCTCATGTCCGTTTCTATCATGCCCGGCAAAATGGCGTTTACCAGTATCCCCTTAGGGGCAAGCTCAACGGCACAGGCCTTTGTGAATGAGACGATACCGCCCTTTGACGCCGCGTAGTTGGCCTGGCCGCGGGAACACTTAACTGCCGCAACGCTGGCAATGTTCACAATTCGCCCGCTCTTGTTTGCCATCATCTGCTCGGCGGCATATTTAGAGCACAAAAACGTCCCCCTCAGGTTTACATTGAGCACCTTGTCCCATTCGGACTGCTCCATGGCTATCAGCAGGTTGTCTTTTATTACACCGGCGTTGTTCACCAATATGTCGAGCCTCTTGTATGTCTTTTTGATGAAATCGAACATGGCTCTAACCTCGTCTTCTTTGGAGACATCGGCCTGAAAAATACCGGCGGCGTGCCCTGCGTTTTGGTCAATTTCAGATTGTAAGGACAGGGCCGCCTCAGATGATTTGGCGTAATTAATAATCACCACAGCACCGGCGGCGGCTAACCTGAGACACACCTGCCGCCCTATGCCCCGTGCCCCGCCCGTAACCAGAGCCGTTTTACCACTTAAATCTATGCGCATCCATTACCCGAACTCAATAGTCAGCACTCCTGTTGCCGTGTCCTAGTCCAGCGTCATTCTATGCCAGAACATCGGCTTTTGTCAAATTATGTCAATACTTTTCAAATTCGCCATCGTCAGTGTGGTCTTTGCTGTCTTCTAAATCAAGGAGCGTACCTTTGGACGGTGCCGCGGGGGTGTGTGTCTTAGGTCTTGGGGCGGCAGTCTGGTGCGCTAATGCCGGTTGTTTACGCTTGGGTTTTGGCAGAAATTTAGAGGATCCCTCAGCGCCGGTCTTAAAGTATGCAATCGCGCCTTGCAGTTGTGAGGACTGCGACGACAACTCCTCGCTGGTTGAGGCCATCTGCTCCGCCGCGGAGGCGTTTTGCTGGATTACCTGGTCAAGCTGCTGAATGGCCTTGTTTATCTGCTCCGCGCCTGTGTTTTGCTCGTTGCTCGCCGCGGTTATCTCCTGTACGAGGTCTGCCGTCTTTCGTATATCCGGCACTAGTTTATTAAGCATTGAGCCGGCCTGCTCGGCGATATTCACGCTTGAGGCGGAGAGTTGGCTTATCTCACCGGCTGCTTTTTGACTGCGCTCTGCAAGTTTCCTTACCTCTGATGCCACTACGGCGAATCCCTTGCCATGTTCACCTGCGCGGGCTGCCTCAATTGCCGCGTTTAGCGCCAATAGATTTGTCTGCCTTGCTATTTCCTCTATGATAGAAATCTTACTGGCTATCTCCTTCATGGCATTGACGGCCTCTGTAACTGATTTGCCGGTTTCAAGGGCATCCTTTGCCGCCGAGGTTGCGATTGCCTCTGTTTGTCTGGAATTATCGGTGGTCTGCCTGATGTTCGATGTCATCTGTTCCATTGAAGACGATGTCTCCTCCACGGAGGCCGCCTGGGCTATAGCACCCTCTGACAACGACTGGGCACCCGACGATAGTTCGCCGCTGCCTGCCGCTACGTTGTCTGCAGCTGAGCGTACGTTGGCTACGATTTCCCTTAATTTCCCGACCATGCCCTTCATTGCCATCAATATGCCGGTCTCAGACTTCCGCCCGGTATCAAATCTCATCGTTAAGTCCCCGTCTGCAACGCCCTGCGCTATACTTGCTATATAATTAGGCTCGCCGCCAATCTGGTTTAATAAACTCACTGTTATCCACATGGCAATCACTATCGCCGCGATTACGGCTATTATGGATAAAGCAATGATTAATATGCGGGCGGATTTATATTCCTCTTCGGCTTGCTTAGCATATTTATCCATGTGCTCTTCCTGATGTTTTTTTAACTTTTCAACGGCTTCAATATATGCAGCCTGCAATGACCTTAGCTTAGTTAATAGAAATTCCCTTGCTTCGGTCTGCTTGCCATCCGCCGCAAGTTTCATAAATTCTTCCTGACCCGGAGCATATAGCACCCCTGCGTCGGTTATGGCCTTTAATCCTGCCCTGCCAGATTCACTTTTACACAATCGCGTAAGTATGTCTATACTGGCGGCAATCTTCTTTTTTGCGTCCTGAATCCTGTCCAGCTCCTTGTGTATCTGCTCCTTATTGTCCAATAACAGCGTATTACGCATGGCACGGGCTATCACGTTGATATTATCAAGCAAGCCGCTGCACGCCGCTATCTTTGGATAGCCGTCTTTGATTAAATCGGACACACCTTTGTTAAGACTCCCAAGACTGCTCATACCCACAATCGCTACCACTAAAAGCAAAACTACGACAATTCCAAACGACAGACCTAACCTTGTTCCAGTTTTCATGTTTTGAAGCATACTTCCTCCTTTTCAAATAAAGTTTTTGTAATATTAATACCCCTCTATCTTTCTTCTGAGTGGGCCAATGCAATGGGTTTACGCCCTGGCTTTGCCTGAAATCCTGATACGCCCTCATCTCCGGTTTTAAAGAATGCGATTACGCTTTGCAGTTGCTCTGACTGCGACGACAGCTCCTCGCTGGTGGAGGCCATCTGCTCGGCGGCTGATGCGTTTTGCTGGATTACCTGGTCAAGCTGCTGAATGGCCTTGTTTATCTGCTCCGCGCCGGTGTTTTGTTCGTTGCTCGCCGCGGTTATCTCCTGCACTAAATCGGCCGTTTTTCGTATATCAGGTACTAATTTATTGAGCATCGTACCGGCCTGCTCCGCAATACTCACGCTTGAGGCGGATAGCTCACTTATCTCACCGGCGGCCTTTTGACTGCGCTCTGCGAGTTTTCTCACTTCTGATGCCACGACGGCGAAGCCCTTGCCATGCTCACCTGCGCGGGCCGCCTCGATTGCCGCGTTTAATGCCAGTAGATTCGTCTGCCTTGATATCTCCTCAATGATAGAAATCTTACTGGCTATCTCCTTCATCGCGGCAACGGCCTCTGTGACCGCCTTGCCGCCGGTGAGGGCATCTTTTGCCGCCGAGGTTGCGATTGCCTCTGTTTGTCTGGAATTGTCGGTAGTTTGTCTGATATTTGAGGTCATCTGTTGCATTGATGACGATGTCTCCTCCACAGAGGCCGCTTGCTCTGTGGCACCCTCCGATAACTGCTGAGCACCTGATGAAAGCTCATTGCTGCCTGCCGCTACGTTGTCGGCGGCTGAGCGCACACTGGCTACTATTTCCCTTAATTTCCCGACCATTGTGTTCATGCCGTGGGCAAGCATCCCTATATCGTCTTCCGTCTTTGCCTCTGCCGCAACGGTCAGGTCTCCCTCTGCCACCTTGCCTATCAGCTCCCTCATTTCTCTAACAGGATTTACTGCGAGGCGTTTTATCAATATATAGATTATTATCATGACTGCCGCTGTTATTATCGTACCGAAAAGTATAGACTGCATCAGGGAAGATGATACAACATCTTTCATCGGCTTCAAATCTGCAATGATCTCAAATCCTCCGTGCTGTTCCCCAACCTTCCATCCCTCCATTTTTATTCCAATCGGGTCATATCCTTTACCCGCGGGGTAGTCCTTCTCCGTGCCGTGACACATCATGCAATCAGAACTTAAGACCACCGCCCTCATATACCTTAACGCATTGGCCTCTTTGTCAATCATCCAGTAGTCTTCCCGCTTCTCTGAGTCCATTTTCTGAAGCATAGTCTGCTCTACCGGCGTGGCCTCATTATTTTTATTTCTAGCCTGAACTTTAGCGACCCTGAATTTATAACCGGCATCGGCGGTCTTCGTCTCGGCCACTGACCAACCGGCAACCACAGGAATTGTATAGTAATAGGCCGTTGTCCTTACCTTTTCAATTATTGCCTCAGGGGTGCTCGCACCGGCAATTTTTACTTTCAGGTCAGCCAGCATATGCTCATCGTCAAAGGAGTTTCTTGTCCTTAACTCTGACACATATTTCCTGGCGTTTTCCGCCTCGACGGTTATCGCTTTGGCCTTCATAACCAGGGCATTTAGCGCGTCTCTTTCTATAATGCCTTTTATGAAGATAAAATTAATCACATAGCTGACAATGAAACTTATTGCCACTACAATCAAAACCTTCGTGCCAAAATTGACTTTCTTCATAATTTCGTTTGACATTTCACATTCCTCCCTGCCTATTTTAACACATGTTAATACCTTTCAATTCCACCATCATCAGATTGGCCTTCGCTGTCCTCTAAATCAACGAATTTGCCTCTGGCCGATGCGGGCGTCTGTGTCTTTCTCTTTGCTGCATGGTGCGCCAAAGCCATAGGTTTGCGCTTTGCCTGAAATTTTGATGCGCCCTCATCTCCGGTCTTAAAGAATGCGATTACACCTTGCAGTTGCTCTGACTGCGACGACAGCTCCTCGCTGGTTGAGGCCATCTGCTGCGCGGCTGAGGCGTTTTGCTGTATCACCCTGTCAAGCTGCTGGATAGCCTTGTTTATCTGCTCCGCACCGGTGTTCTGTTCGTTGCTCGCCGCGGTTATCTCCTGCACTAAATCGGCCGTTTTTCGTATATCCGGCACTAATTTGTTGAGCATCGTGCCGGCCTGCTCCGCAATACTCACGCTTGAGGCGGATAGCTCACTTATCTCACCCGCCGCTTTTTGGCTGCGCTCCGCAAGTTTTCTCACTTCTGAGGCGACGACGGCGAATCCCTTGCCGTGTTCACCGGCCCTTGCCGCCTCAATTGCCGCGTTCAACGCCAATAGGTTCGTCTGCCTCGCTATCTCCTCTATTATCGAAATCTTACTGGCTATTTCTTTCATAGCGGCAACGGCCTCTGTGACCGCCTTGCCGCCTTCAAGGGCGTCCTTTGCCGCCGATGTTGAGATTGCCTCTGTTTGTCTGGAATTATCGGAGGTTTGCCTGATATTTGAGGTCATCTGTTCCATTGATGACGATGTCTCCTCCACAGAGGCTGCCTGCTCTGTGGCACCCTCCGATAACTGCTGAGCACCTGATGATAGCTTATTGCTGTCTGCCGCTACGTTGTCAGCGGCTGAGCGCACGCTGGCTACTATTTCCCTTAATTTCCCGACCATGCCCTTCATTGCGAGCAATATGCCGGTCTCAGAGCCGCGCCCAGTCCCGAATCTCATCGTCAAATCCCCATCTGCCACACCCTGCGCTATGCTTGCAATATAATGAGGCTCACCGCCAAGCTGCTTTAATAAAGTCATCCTTATCCATAGGGCAAAAACAGTAACCACAAACATAATGGCAACCCCTACGGTGATTATCCTGCCTTTGGCGTGAAACGCGGCAGGGGCAGACGAGGCGGTTATCTTATCGCATTGCTTTGTTTGAATTTCAATAAGTTTACTCAGGAGTTTAACGCTTCCCGCCCCTGAGATGAGAATTGTTTTGGCGCGAAAATCGGCGGCCTCCTGCGTCTTGCCCGCCTCCATTAACTCAAGCCACCTGGGGCGCGCCTCTTTGTATTGGGCGAAGATGTCCAACATCTCCTTTAGTGTGGCCTTGCCCTCGTCGTTGAGTTTTGTGGATGAGAATATCTTTAGATTGTCCTCTACGGCGCTAATCCATTTCGGGCCTTCTTCGATTATTTTTTTTCTTGACGCGGGGTCAGGGACAGCGAGGTATTGAGAGATGCCATAACGAAGCTGCCACAGGGCATTCTGAGCGTCGGCAAGCGCGCGTCCGGCTATAACCCCGTCTGTGTTTATCTCATTAATCGTCAAAGATAACCCGGAAACACCCACATACCCTAAAACACATATAACCGCAGTTAAGATTATCGTCACACCGGCTAACAATGACATCTTTGCTGAAACTCCCATATTTCCTATCATTCTCACTCCTCCCCTATATACTGTTATGTGTCAATTATACTATTTATTGCTGATGATTGCAATACACAGTCAGGGCAAACGCATTTGAAATTGCCTCCCTTATTTTTGTCATTCCGGCTTGTCTGGAATCTGTCCTTATGCCTCAGAATATGCACAATCATTCTGAAACTCCCACTAAAGGGAAGATTCCGGACAAGCCGGAATGACAGCAACAGCACCGGAATGACAGAAAAGAACAAAGCCGGAATGACTGCATAAGTATCTTCTGCTTTATTTTTCAAATGCGTTTGCCCTGAATACACAATGACATGAGTCCTTGATAATCTAAACGTCTGGTTTTTTCGCTATTATGGAGGCGTTTTGGCCGCCGAATCCGAATGAGTTTGAAATGGCCGCGCGCACTGTCTTTGAGCGCTTGACAATCGGGACATAATCAAGGGGGCATTTAGGGTCAGGATGGGTCAGGTTTATCGTGGGGTGTATCTGGTCGTTTGCCACACTCAGGACGGTAAATATGAACTCAGGCCCGCCTGAGGCCGCAAGCAGATGGCCTATCATGGACTTGCTTGAGCTGATGGCAATGTCTTTGGCGCGCTCTTTAAATACCGTGGTAATGGCCGCTGTCTCGGCCTCGTCGTTGAGCTTTGTGCTCGTGCCATGGGCGTTTATATAGTCTATGTCGTCTATGGCCAAACCGGCGTCTTTGAGGGCGGCGCACATAGAGCCAGCCGCCCCTCTGCCGTCGGGGATGGGGGCGGTAACCTGATATGCGTCCATCGTAGAGGCATAGCCCACCACCTCGGCGTATACCAAGGCCCCCCTTTTTATGGCGTGGCCGTACTCTTCGAGAATGACAATTCCAGCGCCTTCGCCCATTATGAGACCGGAGCGCCTTCTGTCAAACGGGCGGCACAACCGCGTTACATTTTCAGAACCAGGACAGGCCGCCTGCAAGAGGACGAAAAAGACAAGCCCAATGGGGTTTATCATAGAATCCGCCCCACCCGCCGCGATTACGTCTGCCTCACCGCGGCGAATCATCCTGAATGCCGTGCCGATGGCCTGCGTGGCAGAGGCGCAGGCCGTGGTTATTGTGGCATTAGGGCCGAAAAGGGAAAATCGTTTTGCTATCACAGCAGCGGCACGGTTTGAGTTATTTCTTATGATAGAATCGCCGCAAACCTGATGATATTCCTTTGAGAATCCAGATAAGTCAAACTTGCCCCCGCCTGTCCAGCGCGCTATATCCTCAAGGCGGTTAATACCCAATCCCGCGGCAAGGACTGCCCCAAAGCGCCCCCGTTGACTGATAGGATTTTCAATCAGCCCGGCGTCAGTCAGCGCCTTTTTTGCCGCCCAGAGGGTGAACATCGTGCGTCTTTCCATTGTGTCGGCAGAATATTCGGGGAATTCATCTGTTACACGCCCCCAGTCCCGTTCATTGACTGCGGCAACGGCCTGTACGGGTGAGCTGGCGGCACCGGGAAGCGCCTTATCATAAATATCGGGCAGGCTGGCCACGCCGGACACACCGGCAAGGGCCTTATCCCAGTTCTCCCGAACCTCCAGCCCCAGGGCGGTAACCATGCCAAGGCCCGTTACCACAACCCTTCTGTTGGCTTTAAAACTCACTGCTTTGTTTACCACTATAGTAGCAAAACCGCCGGTAGAGTTCGCCGGGGTCTATCTTGTCGAAGTGGCTGTAAATTATCCTGTCAGCAGAGGCAATCTTCTCTCCGTCTATAAACATAGCGGCCGTCCCCAGGGTGTCGCGCTTAGAGGTAGAGATAATCTCTCCATGTATTTCCGCCTTAAAGCCGGGTCTAAGGCGCGATGGGATTTTTGCCCCTTCAACGAGTGTCAACACCGGCGAGAGTTTAAAGTCGTGGGAGTAAATAACGAGCCAACCGAGAAGCTGCGCCATTGCCTCAATGAATATGACGCCCGGCACAAGGGCCACTTTCTCGAAATGCCCGCGCAGAAATTCCTCGGACAGGGCAAAGGTCTTAATACCGCTAATGTCCTTGCCTTTTTCTATTCTGGTTATGCTGTCGTAGAATAAAAATCTCATTATTAAACCGCCTGTTTGTTATTGCACTTACGCCACTCGCTCAATGATTAACGACGAGGCCTGGCCCTCGTAACTGTTACAGTTGATCATAACCCGTGAGACCCGCTTTTGTAAAGGATTCTCTGTGACGATGTCAAAGCGGACGGCCTCATCTACGGGGGTGGAATATAGAGACGGCGGGATTGTGCCGGTTTTTATCACATACGCGGCGACTGCCGTGTCAAGCGGCGCGGCGGCGGCATAGAGGTTGCCAAGTGCGCCCTTTGTGGAAATCACGCTTATCGGGCAATTTTTAAACAGCTCGTTGACGGCCTCGATCTCGTTTTTATCGCCGGTGGAAGTGCCGTCACCGTGGGCTATCAAAAGGCCGATGTCCGCGGGTCTCAGTCCGGCCATTGAGAGGGCGGCACTCATCGAATTTATTATCGCGGCGGCGGTTGGGCCGCTGCAAAAATCGTCGCCGATACCAAACGCCCTGCCCCATCCTATTATTGCGGCAATAGGAGAGACGCCACGGGCAACTGCCGATGACAGCGTCTCAATTGCCAAAAAACCGGCACCATCGCCCGGAGTTGTCCCGCATCTAAGCGAGGAAAACGGGCGGCATGACAATACGCCGTCCTCACGTGATTTCAAAACCCCGGCAATATGGCCTCGTGCGAGGCTTGACGGGGTGATTTTTTCACTTACCCCTCCGGCAAGGACTATCTTTGCCCTGCCGCTTAACGCAGCGGCAATGCCCTCGGCTATTGCTGAGACGCCGGAGTCGGCATGGGCAGAGAAGACCGCGTTTTCTCCCTGAATTTTTAGTCTTACCGAACTCTGGCAGAGGGCAATGTTATTGAGCATTGACAGAGGCCACAGTGGGTATATCTCCCTATAGCCCTTCGTATAAAAGGCGTCATGGTCGAGGCCGCCCTTTGGCAGAGAGGACTTCAGCACCGCCGCAAGGAGGTCGTCTGTCTCGTAGTCAACCATTGGAAGTCCGGCGAAAAACCCTATTGCATCAGGCGTAATCTCAGGGGCAGTCTCTATGGCGGCATTTTTATATGCCTGTACGGCGCTCTCCATTAGTAAGAACGAATGGGTATTCATAATGCGGGCGTCACGCGGGCTGATATGGAGGTCTTGCGGGGTTGGACAGGCGGTTATGGCCGCCGACTTGCAGGGAAACTCCGCAAAATCAATAAAGTCAATTCGGGCCGCGCCGCACCTGCCGCCCAATAAACCTTCCCATACCTCATCAGGCGTGCGGCCAAGCGCACATACCACACCGATTCCAGTTATTACAGCCTGTTCGTCCATGCTCGCATTAATTAGTACCAAAATACGGCAAAAAAAGTAAAGGGATTTACGGTTTTTTCCGTTTGTTATGCCGTTAGCTCGTACTGCCTCACGAAGAATTTTATTTAATTTATTTTAAAAAAAATTAAAATTTATTAAAAAAAGACTTGACTTTTTCTACCCCCCCCCTATAATACAAGATGTTTGATATTGATTTATATATAGATAAACAAATTTATGAATAGGTGCTGAGATACAATGGCTGGAAAGACATTACCGCCGCTAAAGATAGGCAATTTAACGGCTGAAGTTCCCCTAATTCAGGGCGGGATAGGTGTGAGAATATCTCTTGCCGTGTCTGATTATCAGAGATTCGTTAAAGACTTGTAATAAACCGTAACATACCTGTGGAGGAAATTACATGAAAAGAGAAAGAATCGTAATTACAGGAGTGGGTTTAACGGCGCCTAACGGCAATAATCTTACCGAGTTTAGGAAGAATCTCCTTGAGGGTAAGTCAGGTGTTATTCTTTTTAAAGAGAAACTTATGGGGGATGTTATCGCTGGGGTATGTAATTATGATGAAACCAAGTATCAGTCCAAAAAAGAGAGAAGACGGGGCACACGGGCGGCATCAATTGGCATATACTGCGCCCATGAGGCATTAAAAGACGCTCATATTGATTTGGCCGATTTGGATAAGTCCAATATAGGTATATATGTCGGAACGACCGAGCATGGAATTGTCGAGTCAACAGACGAAATTCTATCAATAAAGGATTACGAATATAACCTAAAATATATATCACATCTTCTTAATCCAAAGGCAATAGCAAATAATCCTGCTGGTGAAATAGCCCTGAATCTTGGAATAACAGGGCCGCATTACACGGTAGGGGCGGCGTGCGCGGCGGGAAACATTGGCCTTATCCACGGCGCACAGATGCTCATGTTAGACGAAGTTGACTACGCAATATGCGGCGGAGTGTCAGAGAGTATAAGGGGTTTTCTAATTTTTGCCAGCTTTAAAAACGAAGGTGCCCTTGCTAATCATGCAGACCCGCATAAAGCTTGCAGACCCTTCGATATTGATAGAAACGGTATTGTAATCTCGGAAGGCGGTTGTTTATATATACTGGAAAGGTTAGACGATGCCTTATCAAGAAAGGCAACCATATATGGTGAGCTGGCGGGATATGCCATAAACACAGACGCAACCGACTATGTGGCGCCTGACAGAGAGAGGCAGGTTCAATGTATGGCTAAGGCCCTCGATAAAGCGGGAATTAAGCCTAACGACATTGACATAATAAATACCCACTCAACATCAACACCGCTTGGCGACGAAACAGAGGGTAAGGCAATCTATAGTGTATTCGGTAATAATGATAACGTTTATATTACCAATACAAAGAGCTATATCGGGCATACGATGGGGGCTGCCGGGGCGCTTGAGCTTGCGGGTGAACTACCTTCTTTTACCGATGGTTTCGTTCATCAGACACTAAATCTGGATAATCTCGACCCTAAGTGCATGATTACAAATATCGTAAGAAATGAGCATAAAAAAGTGGACGGCATAAAATATATCCTGAATAATTCCTTTGGCATGTTAGGTATTAATTCTACGGTAATTATAAAAAAATATGAATAAATACATAAATGCCTACGAAGTTAACGCTTCTCTGGATTCCTGCTTTCGCAGGAATGACAGACAAGGCAAAACAAATAAACACCTAATTTTGTCATTCCTGCGAAAGCAGGAATCCATGTGTGTGGGTGGTTATAAAAAAACGGTTAACTGCATTGGCAATTAAAATATATACAAACGGAGGAAATATAAAATGACAAGAAAAGACATCATGAGTTCTGTGATAGAAATAATGCAGGAGGTTATGCCAGAAAACGATTGTTCGGGTATTCAGGATACGGAGGTGCCTTTTAGTAATATGGTAGATATGGACAGTATGGATTTTCTTGATGTTGTTATGGCGATTCAGAAAAAGTATAGGATAGAGATACCTGATGGTGATTTTGGTAGTTTGAGGACGATGAAAAGCACATTGGATTACCTCGAAACAAAAATAAAATAGATATGGACACCGTTATTAAATACTATATCCCGCACAGGGAGCCTTTTTTGTTTGTAGATGAGGTCGCAGATATTACTGACACTCATATACGGGCAAAGAAGTATATCTCAGGCGACGCAGATTTCTTTAAAGGACATTATCCGGGGTTTCCTTTAATGCCGGGGGTGTTAGTATGTGAGGCGATACTTCAGACAGGGGCGGTATTGATTGCCCACATAACGAAAGAAAATATCAAGGACGACGTCCCCGTGGTAACCAGAATGAACAACATAAAGTTCAAAAAAATGGTATTACCAGGAGATACGATAGAGATGTCCGTTGAGATTATTGATAATAGGAGCAATGTGTATTATCTTAAGGGGGCGGCAAAAGTTGACAATAAATTGGCAGTGAGCCTTGACTTTGCTTGCGGTTTAGTGAAAAAAGGGGTGATGGAGCTAAAATGAGTTTTTTACAGTTAGAAGGCAAGAAATTTCTTATAGTGGGTGTATTTAATAAAAAAAGTATTGCGTACCATGCGGCCAAATGCCTTGAACAAGAGGGGGCGGAGTGTATTTATGTAGTAAAAGACGATGGCGTCAAAGAGAAAGTGCGACAGTTTATACCTGATGCCAATATTTTTTCATGTAATGTCGAGAAACAAGATGAGATAGAAAATCTCTATAGAGATATTTCAACATTACACACCAAAATAGATGGGATGTTACACTCTATCGCATTTGCTAATTTTTCTGAAGGACTAAAACCGTTTCACGAGACAAAAAAGAAAGATTTTCTACAGGCTATCGACATCTCGTGTTATTCTCTGATTAATTTGTCTTATGCCTTTAAAGATATACTCGATAAGAACGCCTCAGTGGTAACTCTTTCTGTTCCATTTACTAAAATAGCGGTTGAAACTTACGGGTATATGGCGCCTGTCAAAGCCGCATTAGAATCATCGGTGGTATATCTGGCGCAGTCGTTCAGCCAATTTTCACAGGTCAGATTTAACGTTGTTTCAGCCAACGTCATAAAAACATCATCTGCCGCCGGACTGCCAGACTACATAAAGTTGTCTCTTTATGCGGAAAGTTTGACGTTTAGAAAAAAGGCAATTGAAACAAAAGAAATTGCCAACGTGATAACATTCTTACTAAGCGGCAGTTCAAGTGCTATCAATGGGCAATCAGTAGTTGCAGATGCGGGTATGATTGTGAATCTCTTCGATAGAGAAGTTCTTGAAATATTTTATAAGAATAAGATCGGGATAGATACATAGAGCTTAGGGGGGATTATATGAGTGAGAAAAAATATAAACACATTTAGTGGGAGGCGTATATGAATAAAATAATACCATTTTTTGATATTCTAAATGAAGATGATATTCAGTGGTTTTTAAATAATGGAGTAGAGTGTATTGTAGAACATGATACTATCTTTATCAATAATGGATACAAGGATATACCCCTTTATTTAATTATAGATGGTTTTGTTGAATTATATATAGATAGTGATAATAGACTATCGTAAGCGTCTAAATAACTACACCCGTTGATTTCCCTGCGAGGGCATCCCTA
>NZ_JBJUSG010000053.1:0-21741 GCF_046044395.1 Candidatus Magnetominusculus dajiuhuensis
GGGGGGGGGGCTGCTTTACTATTGTGACACAGTCTGCAAGCCGGAATGACGGCAAAACACGCAACGTGGACACAATTTTTTTTCGTGGAGTGAGGGTATGCGCTTGAGAATGATTGAAGAGCTTATAGATGAGATTAGGTGGGATATTGCCTTTAGCAATTCGCGGGACGCCATAGAAAAAATGGCTGCAGAGGCGTTAAGAGAGGTTGAGGCGGGGTATGTGGAGCTTATGGACTTGGACAAACTGTGAAATCCCTTGCGGTAAGGAGTTTTTGGAAACATAACAATGTTCTCTCAAAAGAAGTTAGACACAAGGCTAAGGAGACTTACAAATCATGGCGCAAGAATACTTTCGTCGAATGTGGCTGACGATACGGAAATAAAGAAATCGCTGGACGAGTCGTCGTCGTTTAACAGAAGTCAACTCATATTTTTTCTCATACTCCTTGCATATGTTTTTACTACGGCTGCTACGACAACACACATACAGCTACTCCTCATTGATACCCGAAAGATAACACTCCCCGTCCTTAACGCTGAGATACCCATCCTTTCCTTTTATATAGTTTCTCCTCTTATCATCTTATTGTTTCATATTAATTTGTTTATCAATCTCTACTTATATGCAAGGGAATATATTCCATGGCTTGAGGACCCAGAAAATATACCGTCAAAGCATAAACCATCGCTTTTAACTACACTTTTTTTTAATTATTCTTTTATTAACAGTGATGGCAAAGTCAAATATTCAATTTATCATGGACTTACTATAACACTATATTCTTTATTACCACTTATTACACTCTTATGGGTTACATTTAAGTTTTTGCCGTATCGTAGTGAGGCTCTTACCGTATATCATGAAAGTGTGATTGTATTAGATGTCACAATGTCATTTATTTTTTTTCGTATAATTAAACGATTAACACAAAAGCGGCTATCAATAATATTTCTTATCAATACTGCTATACTACTTATTTCATCATTTTATTTTATATTTATATTATGCTTGTATCAAGTTAATCCATTTCCAGATCACAGAATGAAGGATAGTCTGCTCAACATAAATCTTAAGGTAGCGAATAAAACCATAGTCGAAAAGGAGAGTAGAGATGCGAGTATTATCTATGATATATCGAACGATAGTAAGACAAGCGTAGAAGCTTTGATCAAGTTATCCGATAAACTTGATTTAAAAAATAGAGATTTAAGTTGCGCGAATTTTAGCGGCTCAAAATTCATAAATGTTTACTTAGATAATGCAAACCTTCAAGGGGCTTATTTGGGTTGGACAAACCTTCAAGGAGCTCATTTGTGGGGGACAAACCTTTATGATGCTTTTTTAAAGGAGACAAACCTTCAAGGGGCTTTTTTATTAAGGGCAAACCTTATAGTGGCCGATTTAACGGGGGCATATCTTCAAGGGGCCTCTTTAACTAAGGCTAATTTAACCAACGCAAACCTTCAAGGGGCTTATTTAGATAACGCAACTCTTCAAGTGGCTGATTTAGATAATGCAACCCTTGAAGGGGCTTCTTTAACTGGGGCAAGGTTAAACTGTTCGACTATTGATAAAAAAACAAACCTTGAGGGTATTTATTATGATGATATTAATAAATTATTTGAATGGCATGAATACTCAAAAATTGATAATAAAACTGCAGAACGATGTAAATCACTTGATGAACGATCTAAAGCTTACCTCATAAAAAACAAGAAAAATCCAAATCTGTTTCTTGACATAAACAAGAAATTATCATGTAAAAATGCTTCAATGGCACTTAACATTTCACATAGAAATATTTCGGTCACATTTGACACTGGTACAAAAGTATCTTTTAGAGACGTGATCACAAAACATATTCAGGATAATTGCACACAATTTCTTCAATATACCAAATAATTCAGGCAATTTACCGCGCGCCTCATACCATATTGCAGTCATAATGAGTACATTCTATCATTCCTGCGGAAGCAGGAATCCAGTTCTTATGCCAGAACATAGTCGCAGCAATTATTTTGCCATTTATTTTGCAATTTCATTTGATATGGGGCATTAATTCTTATCCTGAAAAGACTGGATTCCTGCCTTCGCAGGAATGACAGACAAAGAAGTGATAATGCCCTAACGTAAAGATAATGATGACGCCCTAACACAAAGAAATGATCCTAAAAAAAGCAGTTCAATTCAATATAATGAGGAAAATCAGGCTCTTATGAACAAAAGCCACTCACCCAAAAGTAGGCAAAAAGTACTGCTCCGCAGACGCCTAATTTCCTTGTAAAACAAGGCTATAAGCCAGTCTTTGTGATTTTCAACTGCTTTTTTTAGGATGATGGCTCCCTATCATTATTGTGTACCCATGTAGTGCAACCATAGTGTGGTTGCACTTCAAGTATCGCGGTGTCGCTGGTAAACTTGACCGGCTGTTGATATTTGTTATATCATTTTATATCATCTTTGCGAATCACGGGTCGTAACCCAAAAACGGAGGTAATTCAAAAATGAAGACTTATTGCTTATCTAAGGTAACTTATCGTTTATCTACTGTAAGCGTTATCCTGTTGGTACTGTCTTTCTGTCTTTCTATGTCTTATACCAGTGCGGCAACTGCCGCTTCTGTGAGCGCGTGGCCTATGTTTCATCACGATGCCCAGCACTCCGGGCAGAGCGCAAATAACGGCCCGCTTACCAACACCCTGAAGTGGAGTTTTAGTCCTAATTCGAGTGCTAATTCAGCCAATCTGCCCCCCGATACCCCAAGCATCAGCAACGATGGGCTGACACTATATGTAAATGTTACCGGCTTAAACGGCGTTGCCGGAAACCAGTTGGTCGCCATTAATACAACTACCGGCCAAAAGACGTGGAGCTACTCCATAGGCGGAGGCGGTGCCACTGCCGTTGCCGCTGACGGCACAATATACGCTGCCGGTGGAACTCAACTCTATGCCTTTACATCCGCTGGGGTTTTAAAATGGGTTTTTTCTGGCGCTAATGACAGTATACACGGGGAGCCATGTATTGGAGGCGACGGCACCATATACTTCGGCTCGTGGGACACATACGTCTATGCCGTAAATCCCGACAGCAGCCTTAAGTGGAAATATAAGACCGTCGGCTCCATAGCCCCCCTCGCATCCCCTACACTGAGCACCGACGGCCTGACCCTGTACGTGGGAAGCGGTGACCCACACAACCAAACTGACGGGACAATTTATGCGATTCTCACTCTCAGCGGCAATCTCAAATGGAGTAAAAACATAGACCCCATCAGGGCCAGCGGCGCGGTTGTCGGGCAAGACGGTACCATCTATGTCTGCGGCAATAAGATGGTCCACGCATTTACACCTGACGGGACGCAGTTATGGCAATCGGCCTCCGGCACCGCGGAGTATCTAACTCCCGCCCTTTCATCATCGGGCATCATTTACACCGGCACAGGGTCAACCGGCAAGATATTCGCCCTGAGTGCCGCCACAGGCGCGACCTTGTGGTCATACCAAACGGGGGTTAATCCCAGCTATCCAAACGGCCCCCAGTACGGAGTCTTGTCAGCACCGGTCATCGGCGCCGACGCAACTGTTTACCTCGGCTCTGTGGATGGAAAGATGTATGCCCTGAAATCAGATGGAACACTACGGTGGACTTATACAACCTCGGCAAGTATTGGAGAGAATTGCCCTGCAATTGGGGCAGACGGCACACTGTATTTCAGCTCTTCTAATACGTATCTTTACGCGGTGAAAGACAATATTACCTCATATACGTTGAGCGTATCGAAGTCCGGCACGGGCACAGTTACAAGCAGCCCATCAGGGATAAGCTGCGGCTCAACATGCTCCTCGGCATATACATCAGGCTCATCAGTCGTCCTTAGCGCGGCACCCGCCACCGGTTCCACATTTACAAGCTGGACAGGGTGTGATAACACGAGCGGTTCCCAATGCACTGTGGCAATGTCGTCGGCTAAGAGCGTATCCGCGGTGTTTACCGCAACGCCATCAACTTATACGTTGAGCGTATCGAAATCCGGCACCGGCACGGGCACAGTTACAAGCAGCCCATCAGGGATAAGCTGCGGCTCAACATGCTCGGCGGCATACACATCAGGCACATCAGTCGCGCTTAGCGCAGCGGCAGACAACAGCTCCACATTTACGAGTTGGTCAGGTTGTGATAACACAAGCGGTTCCCAATGCACTGTGGCAATGTCATCGGCTAAGTCTGTAACGGCAACGTTTACAACGTCAGGGTCCCCGGACTATAACGCTGCCTCCGCACAAATCAATGCAATCTATAGTCAATATGCCTCGTGGTTTGGAACAAAATCCGGCGGTATAGTTACGGGGACATCCGGTTCAGCCACATACTATTATGTCCAATGGTTTACCAATGGCGCCGCCCTGGTGGCATGGACAGACGGCACTATGTTTACTTATTATAATAATATATGGTACGCCCTGGGGATAACATGGAAGGCCCTCAGCGACCTCGCAACCACGGGGATTAATGCCATTTATAGCCAATACGCCTCGTGGTTTGGGACAAAGTCAGGGAGTATGCTTACGGGGACATCCGGTTCGGCCACATACTATGTCCAGTGGTTTACTAATGGCGCCGCCCTTGTGGCATGGACAGACGGGACTATGTATACTTATTATAACAGTTCATGGTACGCTTTAGGGGTAAGCTGGAAATAGGTATTAAGGATATAAACGTCAAAACATTACATGCCGATGGCGGGTTAAATGCCTCCGTTGGGTAAATTAGAACAGGAGGATTTAATCATGAGTAATGGAAAACTGAGCAAAAATGTAATCTCTGTCGTGGTCTCGTTAATGGCAGTCATTTGCCTTAGCGCGTTAGCATATGCGAATGTCCCGGTGGCAACGGCCAATGAGGATAATGCCCGTGTTGCGGAGTCATACGGGAGACTTCCGATTGCCTTCGAGGCAAACGAGGGGCAGACAGACCCTAAAGTCAAATATTTTGCCAGAGGACAGGGCTATACGCTTTTTATGACGCCGCGGGAGTTTGTGTTGTCAATGGCAACTCATGATCAAGCCAATGATAAGATAAAAACGGCCTCCATCAGGATAAAATTTGTCAATCCAAACACAGACGCTAATACCATAACCGGCATTGATGAGCTGCCGGGAACATCCAACTATTTTATTGGCAATGACCCGCAGAAATGGCGTACTAATGTGCAGACATATGAAAAAGTGAAATACGAGAAGGTATATCCCGGCGTTGACATGGTTGTTTACGGCAATCAGCGGCAGATAGAATACGATTTCGTCGTAGGGCCTCACGCCGATTATAAGCAAATTACCCTCAGGGTCGAGGGGGCGAAAACACTAAAGGTTGACAAGGACGGCAACTTAATAATCGCTGCAAAGGGCGGCAAGATGCTCATGCACAAGCCCCTTGTCTATCAGGAGATAGGCGGCGTAAGACAAGAAATAAAGGGCAGGTATGCGGTTGGCAAGGGCAATCTGGTAAGTTTCAACGTGGCCGACTATGACAAGAATAAGGAATTGGTTATTGACCCCACGCTTGCGTACTCCACTTTTCTTGGCGGCAGCAACAGCGGAAGCAGTGGTGATTTTGGCCGTAGCATAGCGGTGGATTCCGCAGGCAATGCCTATGTGGCTGGATTTACAGCCTCAACAGATTTTCCTGTAACATCCGGTGCCTATCAGACTACTCTGAAAGGCACCAGCGATGTTTTTATAACAAAATTAAACGCAACCGGCACTGCCCTTGTTTACTCTACTTACCTTGGCGGCAGCGGTAGTGATGATGTCTATAGCATAGCGGTAGATTCCTCAGGCAATGCCTACGTGACCGGAGAGACGTACTCAGCAGATTTTCCCACAATCGGCGCCTATCAGACTACCAGGAAAGGAGCCAGCGATGCTTATATAACAAAACTAAACTCCACTGGCACTGCCCTTGTGTACTCTACTTTGCTTGGCGGTGATGGTTATGATGGTGGCCGTAGCATAGCGGTAGACTCAGCAGGCAATGCCTATGTGGCCGGAGAGACAAGATCATCAGATTTTCCTGTAACATCCGGTGCCTTTAAGACTACTACGAACAGCGCCTCAACCGTTTTTATAACAAAGCTAAACGCCGCCGGCACTCAGCTTGCGTACTCTACATTGCTTGTTGGCGATTATAGTAGTTATAGTTATAGCGGTGGCATAGCAGTGGATTCCTCCGGCAATGCCTATGTGACCGGCTTCACATATCAAAAAGATTTTCCTACAACAACCGGTGCCTTTCAGACTACCTTTGTGCCTACTACACAAAAACAATTTACTCCTTACGTGACAAAACTAAACGCAACCGGCACCGCCCTTGTGTACTCTACTTTTCTTGGCGGTAGTTATGCTGATTCTGGTGTTAGCATAGCGGTAGATTCCGCAGGCAATGCCTACGTGGCCGGGGGGACATACTCGACAGATTTTCCTACGACAACCAGCGCCTTTCAGACTACTATGAAAGGGATTTGTACCGTTTTTATAACGAAACTGAACGCAACCGGCACCGCCCTTGTGTACTCTACCTTGCTTGGCGGCAATAGTGCGGATTACGCCAGCGGCATAGCAATAGATTCCGCAGGCAATGCCCATGTGGCCGGATATACAAGCTCAACAAATTTTCCTACGACAACCGGTGCCTATCAGACTACTTTGAAAGGATCCTCTGATGTTTTTATAACAAAACTGAACGCAACCGGCACCGCCCTTGTGTACTCTACCTTACTTGGCGGCACCAGCAGCAGTTATGATTCTGCCTCTGGCATAGCGGTAGATTCCTCCGGCGACGCCTATGTGACCGGAGAGACAACCTCAACAGATTTTCCTGTAACAACCGGTGCCTATCAGACTACTTTGAAAGGTACCTATGATGCTTTTATAACAAAGTTACAGTTTTCATCGTCAAATTCTTATGCGCTGAGTGTTACAAAAACTGGAAGCGGCACGGTAACAAGCTCACCATCGGGAATCAGTTGCGGTTCTACATGTTCTGCCTCTTATGCATCCGGCATATCTGTTACGCTTACGGCAACTGCGGCCTCTGGATATACTTTTTCAAGCTGGAGCGGGTGTGATTCCACAAGTGGCACTGCCTGTACCGTTGCGATGTCTGCGGCTAAGTCTGTAGCGGCGGCGTTTTCGTCGTCAGGGGCATCAGACTATGACAATGCAAGCGCGGGGATTAACTCGTTTTATAATCAATACCCAACATTTTTTGGCACTAAATCCGGTGGCGTTACAACGGCAACAACGACAAACGGCACATACTATGCCCAATGGTTCGTTAATGGTAGGGCTATTATGGCATGGACAGATGGGTATATATGGTACTGGGATGGCAGTAACGCGTACAACACGGGGATCGCATGGAAGGCAAGCAGCGACCTTACCAGGGCAACCGCGGGAATTTATGCAATCTACAATCAATACGCCTCGTGGTTTGGGACAAAATCAGGGAGTATACTTACGGGGACATCCAGCTCGGCCACGTACTATGTCCAATGGTGTACGAATGGTGCCGCTATCGTGGCATGGACAGATGGGACTATGTATACTTATTATAACAGTTCATGGTACGCTTTAGGGGTAAGCTGGAAATAGGTATTAAGGATATAAACGTCAAAACATTACATGCCGATGGCGGGTTAAATGCCTCCGTTGGGTAAATTAGAACAGGAGGATTTAATCATGAGTAATGGAAAACTGAGCAAAAATGTAATCTCTGTCGTAGTCTCGTTACTGACAGTCATTTGCCTTAGCGCGTTGGCATATGCGAATGTCCCGGCAGGAGCGGTCACTGAGGGTAATGCCCGTGTTGCGGAGTCATACGGGAAACTTCCAATTGCCTTTGAGGCAAACGAGGGGCAGACAGACCCGAAGGTCAAATATTTTGCCAGAGGACAGGGCTATACGCTTTTTATGACGCCGCAGGAGTTTGTACTGAGCATGTCATCTCATGTCAAAGGGAAGGATAAGGTAAAAACTGCCGTAGTTGCCATGAAATTTATCAATCCAGGCGCTGACGCAAAGACCATAACCGGCATTGATGAACTTCCTGGGAAATCCAACTATTTTATTGGCAATGACCCGCAGAAATGGCGTACTAATGTGCCGACATACCAAAAAGTGAAATACGAGGAGGTATATCCCGGAGTTGACCTTGTCGTTTACGGCAATCAGCGGCAGATAGAATATGATTTCGTCGTGGGGCCTCATGCCGATTATAAGAAAATAGCCTTTAAGGTCGAGGGTGCGAAAAAGCTAAAGACCGACAAGGACGGCAACTTAATCATTGCCGCAAAGGGCGGCAAAATGCTCATGCACAAGCCCCTTGTCTATCAGGAAATAGACGGCGTCAGACAAGAAATAAAGGGCAGGTATGCGGTAGGCAAAGGCAATCTTGTGAGTTTCAACGTGGCTGCCTATGACAAGAATAAGGAATTGGTTATTGACCCCACGCTGACATACTCTACATACCTCGGCGGCAGCGGTAATGATCAGGCCTGGTCCATAGCTGTGGATTCCTCAGGCTATGCCTATGTGGCTGGATCTACAAACTCGACAAATTTTCCAACAACAACCGGTGCCCTCAAGACTACTTTCGACGCCGGTTACTACGATGTCTTTGTAACAAAACTAAATCAAACCGGTACTGCTCTTGTGTACTCTACATACCTCGGCGGCAGCGGTGATGATTATGCCTATTCCATAGCTGTGGATTCCTCAGGCTATGCCTATGTGGCTGGACGGGCAGGCTCGACAAATTTTCCAACAACAACCGGTGTCCTTCAGACTACTTTCAGCGGCTACTACTACAATGCCTTTGTAACAAAACTAAATCAAACCGGAACCGCCCTTGTGTACTCTACATACCTCGGCGGCAGCGGTGGAGATTATGCCTATTCCATAGCTGTGGATTCCTCAGGCTATGCCTATGTGGCTGGACGGGCAGGCTCGACAAATTTTCCAACAACAACCGGTGTCCTTCAGACTACTTTCAGCGGCTACTACTACAATGCCTTTGTAACAAAACTAAATCAAACCGGAACCGCCCTTGTGTACTCTACATACCTTGGCGGCAGCCGTGGAGATTATGTCTATTCCATAGCTGTGGATTCCTCAGGCTATGCCTATGTGGCTGGATATACATACTCGTCAAATTTTCCAACAACAACCGGCGCATATCAGACTACTTACGCCGGCGGCTACTACGATGACGCCTTTGTAACAAAACTAAATCAAAGCGGTACCGCCCTTGTGTACTCTACATACCTTGGCGGCAGCGGTGGTGGTTTTGCCCATTCCATAGCTGTGGATTCCTCAGGCTATGCCTATGTGGCTGGCTCTACAAGCTCGACAGATTTTCCAACAACAACCGGTGCATATCAGACTACTTTAGTCGGCGGCTCCGATGCCTTTGTAACAAAACTAAATCAAAGCGGTACTGCCCTTGTGTACTCTACATACCTCGGCGGCGGCAGTAGTTCTGATGCGTCTTACGTAAATTCCATAGCTGTGGATTCCTCAGGCTATGCCTATGTGGCTGGATATACATCCGGTAGTTTTCCAACAACAACCGGAGCATATCAGACTACTTACGCCAGCAGCGGTGATGCCTTTGTAACAAAACTAAATCAAAGCGGTACTGCCCTTGTGTACTCTACATACCTCGGCGGCAGCGGTAGTGATATGGCCCATTGCATAGCTGTGGATTCCTCAGGCTCCGTCTATGTGGCTGGAGATACAAGCTCGTCAAATTTTCCAACAACAACCGGCGCATATCAGATTACTAACGCCGGCGGCTCCTCCGATGCCTTTGTTACAAAGATGGCGATGGCGGCATCCAGTACTTATGCCCTGACCGTTACAAAATCCGGCACGGGCTCGGGCACTGTAACGCCGTCAAGCGGTACTCTAAGTTGGAGCGGCAGCACCGGCACGGCGTCATATACGTCTGGTACATCGGTTGTGCTAACGGCAACGGCTGCCTCAGGTTCTACTTTTTCAAGCTGGAGCGGGTGTGATTTCACAAACGCTGGCCAGTGCACAATAACAATGTCGTCGAATAAATCTGTGTCGGCAACATTTGCAACATCAGGGTCATCGGACTATGACGCCGCCTCGGCGGAAATTACCGCGCTCTATAATCAATATGCCTCGTTCTTAGGGACAAAGTCCGGCGGCATAGTCACGGGGACATCTGGTTCGGCCAGCTACTATGTCCAGTGGTTCACTAACGGCGCCGCCCTTGTGGCATGGACAGACGGCACTATGTTTACTTATTACAATGGTAATTGGTATGCCCTGGGGGTAACATGGAAAACATCTGGAACCGACCTGGATAAGGCCACCACGGCAATTAACTCAATATATAGTCAATATGCCTCGCTCTTTGGCTCTAAGTCTGGAAGTATAGTAACGGGGACATCCGGTTCAGCGACCTACTACGTCCAGTGGGTTACCAGCGGTGCCGCCATTGTTGCGTGGACAGATGGAACAATATATGTTTATTACAACAGTACATGGTACGCCTTGGGGGTGAGCTGGAAATAAGTAAAGTTAGTGAATCCTGAAACATTAGGAGAGTTGTCCTGTCGGCGGCGTCGAAACCGATAGGACAACCGTTGTCTCGTTCAGGGAACAACCACATCGTCCTTTTTTATCTTCTTACCCTGTGAAAATTTATTTTCATTTGCAGCCAATATGTAACTGATATGTAACAACCTATCAGTTATAATATCAGTGCGTTGGGGATGAGGTCTCCCATATTAATGCCGTGAGAGGGGTAACACACATGGAAGTGGTTGATAATCAGGGGCAGAGAAGACCCGATAGATATGACATGGAAGCGTCAAACATAAAAAAATCCGGGGATGTGGTACTGACTACAACAAAGCAATTCATACTCGCGTCATCAGCCCCTATCCATGAATGCCTTGTTTCTGACAATCTCTTCGACGCCGGTATAGGGCATGTTATCATGAGCAGAAAAGTTGCGGAGGACAGGGTCGGTTTCAGCATATTCCTGCTCGATGTGTTTTGCCTTGGCGTTACAAACGCATTCTACATCGTTACCTCAAAAGGTGACTATGACAGGAACATAGTGATGAGAAATCAGCGGCAGCAATATGTGGATATACGTCCGGGCTGCGCCGTGAAGTTAGTGGAAGACTCGGTGCTTTATGCCGAGGACCTGGGGTTTTCACCTCATAAGGATTATCAGGTTGCCAAAGAGATATTCGGAGATATAAACCCTTTTGGAGATGTTAATACTAAAGACTGCCCAACTGAATATAGGTTTGGAAAAGACGGCAAACCGTTTTTCGTTGCCAGACCCAGCGACACGCCAAGAAGGTGTAAAAGGATAATAGATACGTTGACGGCAAAATGCGGGGCGGATGGTTATAGCTTTCAGGCACCGTTGTAAACAGTAGCAGCAGGGAGATTGTAAACAGCCAATGTCTCTACTGTGTTGTGGAAACTTTTCCGCGGCTGGCGGCGGCTAATATTTGCCAATGAGATTATTTTCTATCGCGTATCGCACGAGTTCAGCATTGCCTCTGAGCTTCAGCTTATGCAGTATATTTATCCTGCACGTGTTAATGGTTCTTACGCTCAGGGTTAGTATGCTGGCAATCTCCCTGGGGGTCTTGCCCGCCACAATCATGTCCATGACGTGGAATTCCCTTTTGGTCAGGCACTTAAAGTGGAGTTTTTCAGACCTCTTGTCAAGTTGAGGCTGGCGCTATCAAAGGACGGTTACGCAGTGGAGACATACGCGCTGCCCGCCGATGCCTTAAAGCGAATAGACGAAAAGGAGTTTGATGTGGTTGTGACGGACATTCGGATGGATGAGGTAAATGGAATGGAAGTGTTGGAGCGTGCCTTAGGCAGATCAGGCAAGACAAAGGTGATAATGATAACGGGCTTTGCCAGGGTGGAGCTGGCAAGGTACGCGATGGAAAACGGGGCGTTCGATTTCATCGAAAAACCTTTCACTCCAGACGACCTCAGAGCGGCCGTAGGAAAGGCCGTAGGGGTGTATTAGGCGATTATTGTCGCAATATATCAACAGGTTGCTTTTTATATGTATTTAACTCTTCAACCAATAGATGAACGGTTGTGGATGGGTTATTTTTTCCGGGATTTAATCCATTAGGATCATTATCCTTATAGTGGTCTAACAATCTTTTTGCATTTTTTATCGCAGTGTTATGTTTTTCCTTAAGTTTATCATACATATCCTCAGAGTTTTTTTCATATTTATATTCATTATCACCGGTCAATTTTATGATATTATCTGTTAATTTTCCTTCATATAATTTCCTTGACATTGCACTATCGTGATAATTAAAATGAAGCAGGTACCATAGTTCGAATGCCTCATTCGAATAAGCAACATGTATTTTATTGCTTTCTGCTAATCTGATAGCTTCATTGAAATCTTGAGGTGGGTTGCTGTCTCTGTCGAAGACAACCCATATAACATCAAATCCTCTAACGTCATTATCATCGGGTTTGGTATAAATATAATAATTATCTAAGACATAATTAACCAGACTTTTCGTAACCATTCCAGGTCCTTCGATTTCAATCATCTTGTTATAAAGGTCACCTTTGAATTTTTTAAAATAGTTTGGCTCTGTCTTTTCTCCTTCACATACAATTAGTATTTTATCATATGCCGGTTTTGTTATTATTTTCCTCTGGAATCTTGGCATTGTCAATCTTCCGCAAAAAGTTTTGAAAAATCTACAAGAAACGGTATTGCCCCATATCTTCCCTTTATATAGTCTCTTTCATAATGCTCATCATTTTTTTTATCAATTTTGAATTCTATTAAAGAATAAATATCTGTCGCTCCATATTGATCTTTCTCTGTAAACCATACCTGATCTTTTCTAAAATATTTCTTATCTAATAAAATAACGTCATGTGTAGCGATAACAAATTGAGCATTTTTTCCGTTATTATTAAATAATTTTACCAATTCTTTACTTATTATAGTGTGCAACATAGCATCCATGTCGTCAATTATCAGAATGCCGCCTTTTAATAGCTTTTCAATTATTGGAACTGAATATTTTATTATTTTTTGTGTGCCTTCCGACTCGTAATCTAAAGACAGTGTAACATCCTTTTCAGGTATATTTTTGTCGTTATATTTAGTGTGAAATGTCGATTGTTTATAGAGAGCTTTCTCAGATTGAACAAAAATGTCGTTCCTTACAATAGATTCCTGTAGCTCCTCAGACGAATCGTTCCTCAATTCAAATTTAATGCTTCCCTTATTCTCAAATATGATATTATTTATTTGTAAATCGGCAATGCCTATTAACTTAAGCATATATTTTTTTACATTACCATATAGCTTATCTAATGGATAATCTGAAATGACACTTGACAAAAAATTCATATTATCCAAAAAATCGATTGTGGAAAACCATTTTAAAATATCTCCTGAAATAGCGCCATTATTTTGAGCACAGACTGATAGAAATAAAGCATTAGGCCTTGTCTTTTTTTCTAACCCCTTTCCTTCGCTGAAATGCCCTTTTACATCTATCCCTGCATCGTCTCTAATAAAATAAATTCTTTCTCTCTTCTTTGGATATGCATAGAGATACTCCTTACTAACTTTGCCGGAATCAATCTCAAAGCCATACTTATAAAATACATCATTTGTCATAAATACTATCTCGAAAATAGACGGCATATTATCAGTATCTGTGGAAAAAAGATATTTTCTTACATGAATAGGCTCGTCAATCTGTGACTCTTTTGAGGAATTACGCACAAAATCCTTCATAAATCTTAATGCTTTTATGAGATTGCTTTTACCGCTTGCATTCGCTCCATAAATAACGGCGCTTTTTAAAAGGCTGAGCTTAGGATCTATAGTAGGAATAATATGCTCAGCATGTTCCTTAACGGAGCCAGCAGCCATGCTCAGCGTAACTTTGTCTTTAAACGAAAGATAATTCCCTACGCTGAATTCGACTAACATATGCTGTCACCCGCCCTATAACGCAATTTCCATCCCCTGATATACCGCGAAGCAGTCAAGCGCAGACTTTTTCTCAGCGATTATCTTACGGCAGTCCTCCACAATAGCATCCTCCTCGCCGTCAGTCCTGTTTTGGTTGTGGTGAAAGAGGCCGAAGGATTTCACTCCGCTTTCCATAGCCAGCCGCAGTGAGTCATTATAGATTGAGTGTCCCCATGTCTTTTTGACCTCATATTCCTCCACTATATACTCGGAATCGTGTATCAGAAGGTCGGCACCAGAGGCGAACTCTCTGTAGTCTTCATAATCAAGGCCGCCCGGGTGTTTATACGTCAGCTCGTTGTCGGTGATAAAGACAAAGGTCTTGCCGTCTTCGACAAATTTATAGCCCAACCCGCGGTTCGGGTGGCTAAGCATGATAGGTGTAACTGTAACGGAGTCAATCTGAAAGGCCGCGGAGCAGACGGTAACGTAAGAAAAAGTGGCCTTCACTTCATTGAAATTAACGGGGAAGTGCGGAGATACCATAGTTTTTGAGATCATTTCCTCTATGGAGCCTTGCTCAAAGGCGCAGCCATAGAAGTCAATCTTAGTGCCTTCGCTGTAAATAGGCCTGAAAAATGGAAATCCCATGATGTGGTCCCAGTGAAAATGGGTAAATATGATACTAAATTTGTCTCGTTTTTCCACGATCATCCTCTTGCCAAGCTCGCGAATGCCGGAGCCTGTGTCAATAATGATAATCTCATCGTTTTTTGTCCTGATTTCAATGCATGTTGTATCGCCGCCATATTTCAAATAATCCCTGCCTGAGACGGGGATAGAGCCTCTGGCCCCCCAGCATTTAATAATCACAGCCAAACCTCCCTGCATGAAGTGACACGTAAAGTAATCAAGGTATTATACAACAATATGCCAAATAATATATCATGGCGCCACAGCAACTACGGCGTTTTAGTGAGCGCATTTCGGCGGGCCGGTCAGAGGAGAGATTTCTCTCAATTTTTTTATCACACCCGGCAGGACATCAATAAGCCTGTCTATGTCGGCGTCGTCGTTGTAGCGGCTTAGGGAAAACCTTACAGAGCCGTGTATGGCGGAGGTGGGTATGGACATTGCCTCAAGCACATGGCTGGGCTTCCCGGAGCCGGAGGAGCAGGCAGAGCCGGAGGCGGCATATATTCCATTGCTGTCAAGGAGCATTAAAATGGCCTCGCCGTCTATGTACTCAAAGCTGATACTTGATGTGTTTGGCAGACGGTCTGCGGTGCGGCCATTTACAACTGCCCCAGGGCATGTACTAAGTATCGCCGTCTCAAGCCTATCCCTGAGTTTGCCAAGATACACGGCCTCCTCATTGAGCCGTCTTACGGCTAATTCACAGGCCTTGCCCAAGCCAACAATTGAGGCAGTATTTTCAGTCCCTGAGCGGCGTCCCTGCTCCTGATTGCCACCAATGAGCAATGGATAAAACGGCGTCCCCTTCCTTACATACAGTGCCCCAACGCCCTTAGGCGCGTGGAGCTTGTGCCCGGACAAAGACAGCATATCTACGTTGAGTTTTTTTACGTCAACGGCGACCTTTCCCACTGCCTGCACTGCGTCTGTGTGAAAGAGTATCTTGCCTCCGGGGCAATTTCGCCCCTCTATCAGGCGGCCAATCTCCTCTATGGGAAACACAACACCGGTTTCGTTGTTTGCATACATGATGGACACTATGGCCGTATCGTTGCGGAGGGCATCCTCAAAGGACTTCATGTCAAGCCTTCCATTAGAGTCAACTCTGAGGTAAGTAACCGCATATCCCTTGTCTTGCATCTGGCGGCAGACGTTCAGGACGGCCGGGTGCTCAACCACAGTGGTAATGATGTGTCTGCGACCGGGATATGCCTCAAGGGCGCTGAGAATTGCCGTATTGTCGCTCTCCGTGCCACAGCTTGTGAATATGACCTCCTCAGGGAGGGCGTTAATTGACGCTGCTACGGCACAGCGGGCCTTCTCAAGCATATCGCGCACGCGACTGCCAAATGAGTATGTGCTTGAGGGATTGCCATAAAACTCCCTGAACACTGGCAGCATCTCATCAACCACCTCAGACGCCACGGCCGTCGTGGCGTTGTTATCCAGATAAACCTGTTTTATATCTTTCATAGCATCTCAGAAACGACATGTAAGATAAAATATTCATACCGATTTGTCAACTGTTTTTTGACAGAAATTAATGTTACGGCTTGATTGAAACCGGCCTTATGTTATATAGTACTGCATAAGTAAACTCCAGAGAATAATTAATATGTGGGAGGCCATAATGGACAGAGTTCCAATGACACCGGATGGGTTTAAGAAACTGAGCGAGGAACTTGACAGACTCCTGAAAGAGGAACGCCCACAAAATATTAAAGATATTGCCACCGCAAGGGCGCACGGTGACTTGTCAGAGAATGCCGAGTACACGGCAGCCAAGGAAAAACAATCGTTCCTTGAGGGCAGGATTGCGGAGCTACAGTCAAAAATCTCTATGGCTCAGGTCATAGACCCATCTAAAATAAAGGGCGGCAAGATCTCCTTTGGCGCCAAAGTCAAAGTATTTGACCTTGATACCGACGAAGAGAAGGTATTCTTCCTCGTAGGCCCGGACGAGGCCGACGTCAAAACCGGCAAGATATCCATATCCTCACCAGTGGGCAAGGCCCTGCTAGGTAAAGTCGTCGGCGATGAGGCCATAATAAAGGCCCCCTCAAGAACTTTTTCTTACGAAGTGATGGAAATAATTTTTGAATAGGTTTTTTTCAGCAGACATCATTAGAAACGAACATTTGGTCAGTAAGCATTTTATTCTGGAAGTTACTCCCAATGCTGCCATATGTGAAACGGTCGTGGGGCAGTTTTTTATGATTGGGCCGGGAGAATACATTGACCCGTTACTTTTAAGGCCATTTAGTCTTGCGGATATTACACCCCCTGACGATAAACATCCAAACGGTTCCCTGATATTTTTCATACGTGTGGCAGGGAAGGGTACGAATATTCTTAAGCGCCTCACCGTGGGTACGAGTTTAAGTGTCATAGGTCCGCTTGGCCTGGGTTTTCCACCTGTTGCAGATGATGAAAAACTCCTTGTCGTGGCCGGAGGTATAGGCATTGCATCTGTTTTAGGGCTTACTAAGAAATATCAGGGTGTGCCGCTTTTTTATGGTGACAGAACTAAGGGACGTATGCTGAATATCGAATGGCTGGAAATGCCTGAAGACGATATTCACATAACTACTGACGATGGCTCATGTGGGAAGAAGTGTGGAGTTCTGGAATTTTTAGAATCACACATTTCCCAACTCAGAGAATCTTACACCGGCAAGATAAAAATTTACGCCTGTGGCCCGCATGGCATGTATAGAGCGATGGCCGGAATGAACCTCAACGCTGAGGTTTACGTATCGCTTGAGACACCGATGGCCTGTGGCGTTGGAACGTGTCTCGGTTGCGCGGTTGACACAGTCAACGGCCTTAAAATGGTGTGCAAGGACGGGCCGGTTTTTAATCTTAAAGACATTATATGGGACGGGTAGGGGGGTCAATGAATCTCTCTGTAAACATAGGCGGACTTGAGCTGGAAAACCCGGTCATTACGGCGTCGGGTACGTTTGGCTATGGGGTGGAATACGCTGAGTTTCTCGACCTCAATCTGATTGGGGCTATAACGGTAAAGGGACTGTCGCTGAGACCGGCAAAGGGCAACCCCCCGGGTCGCGTGTGGGAGACCCCATGCGGGATGCTCAACGCCATAGGACTGCAAAACATAGGCATTGACGCCTTCATTAAAGACAAACTCCCTGAACTTCGAAAATACGATACGAAAATAATAGCGAATTTCTTTGGTGATACAATAGCGGAATACGCCGGGGCTGCCGGGGCACTAAGCGCCGCAGACGGTGTTGCTGCCCTTGAGATGAACATCTCCTGCCCGAATAAACAGGCTGGATGGATTGCCTTTGGCACTGACCCTGCACTAACTGAAAAAGTGGTAACGGCTGCCCGAAGGGCAACTAAACTGCCATTAATAGTAAAACTCTCGCCAAACGTGACCTCCATAGCCGATATGGCAAGGGCGGCGGTTAACGGCGGGGCGGACGCACTGTCTGTGATTAACACGATAACGGGCATGGCCATAGATATAGAGACACGCCGCCCACGGTTGTCAAATTGTGTTGGGGGCCTGTCCGGTCCTGCCATCAGGCCGATTGCCGTGCGCATGGTGTTTCAGGCGGCGAAGGCCGTAACGGTACCCATAATCGGCATGGGAGGGATAATGACAGGGGGCGACGCGATTGAGTTTATCCTTGCCGGGGCGTCTGCCGTTGCGGTTGGGACGGCGAATTTTGTAAACCCCGCGGCGTCTGTCGAAATCCTCAAAGGCATTAAAGATTATATGATAAGAAACCACATAGACGACATAAACACACTGGTAGGAGGGATTATATGTTAACCGCCACTTTGCTGACAGATTTTGGCCTTGCCGATACCTTTATAGCGCAGATGAAGGGCGTAATGTTGTCGATTAATCCAGAAGTCAACATCGTCGATATAACGCACTTAATAGAGCCATATAACATAAGACATGGGGCGGTAGCCCTTGGGATGAGTTACAAGTATTTCCCTGAGGGAACGATTCACATAGCGGTCGTTGACCCCGGCGTAGGGTCAAACCGGCGGGGGATTGTTGTTGATGACGGCAGGTATATCTTTATCGGGCCGGACAACGGTTTATTCAGCGTCATTTATGCTGAAAACAAGTATGCGCAAAACAAGGTTACGGTCTATGAAATCACTGACAAACGCTGCTATCGCAATCCAACCGGAGTGACCTTTCATGGCCGTGATGTGTTTGCCCCTACGGCGGCGTTGATTTCAAATGGGCTGCGCCCTGAAGAGGTCGGCCCGCCTATTGTAGATTATCAGTCCTTTGACATAATCCCGCCGTCAAAGGCAGGCGACAACACTATAACAGGGGAAGTCCTCTACATAGACAGATTTGGAAATATTATAACAAATATCACTGCGGCGTTTATCACCGGCTGTGGCTTCAAATTAAACGGCCGCCTTGTATCGCTCAAGGAAAACTACGCTCAAGGCCAGGACGGGCAGCTCCACGCCCTTATCAACAGCGACGGCTACCTTGAGCTGTTCATCAAACAGGGAAGCGCCGGTCTTAATTTGAGGTCTGGTGTGAAAACGGGTGCCAGAATAACCGTAGAGTTGTCGGATTAAATTCATTTATGGCAATAGCCGGAGTACCGAAGCCGCCACCGGCGGCAGATGGAATTCAACAGATAAAACATGTGCGAGATTACGAGGGGGGTTATACTACAATGCGGTCATAGAAGCAAGTGTCGTCGTTTTGTCTAATTTTAGCCTTGCCCACCTTCAATGAAAATGCGGGTTTACAGACGTTCATAGGGGATAACCTATAAAAAATGGTTCATTTTGTCTAAGTTCAGTGCGTGAAAATATCAATAAATAAATCTGTTTCCTTTACGTTGTCCAGTAATTGGGATGTGTCGCTGTTATCTTCTGTCCTCAGACGGAAGAAGAGCATTTTTAAGGAAGCCATGTCTTATTTTCCTTTTCCTCCAAGAATTTAGTTATCTCATTTCTTAAATTAGCAATTGTTTCATCGGTCTCGATATGTACATAATATACATTCTCAACACCATGCTTTTTACCGTCCTCAGACGGAAGAAGAGCATTTTTAAGGAAACCATGTCTTATTTTCCTTTTCCTCAATCTTATTTTCCTCAATGTCCCTCACTTGCTGTAGTGTATCCAGACCACGATATATCAGTTTATCATAAGCTGCACATAAGCTATGACGTTATATCAAACATCAAGTTAGGCAGCCTACGGCCGCTTACACTACATTGAAATTTTTACACCTCAAGATTCTCTACAGCCTTGATGATTTTATCCGCTGCCCCATGCTCATAGTCTGGATGTCTCCGCATCCATGCTATCGCATCAGCCTTCTGTATCGAAGTCGGTTTAAAGTCCTCTCTGATATTGATGAAGGTTTTTTCTTTTCGGATATCGTAAACTTTTCCGTAAGTTGTTCCAAATGCCTCAGCCACATCATTGATACTCTCATTTTGATATTTAAATCGTATAATGTAAACGAGTACTTCTGGAATTCGTCCCCCTATAGCTGGACTTTGTCCTCTTTTATTGCCATTAGGCGGTGGGAGTTTTTTGACTGGTTTGTTACGGATCATCTGCATTTCCTCAACGAAATTCGATGCGTCTGGTGTCAAAACCAGCCTCGTCGAAATAAGGTAAAGGATAGCCGTCTTAATGTCCCTCACTTTTTGAAGGAAGACATCATCCGCCTTAATAACCTTAGAAAAGCGCTCTAGTGTATCCAGATCGCGATATACGTCCTCAAGTGGAATATCCTCTGCTGTTCTATGACCAACCCACTTGTGACGGATTGTCAGCATTCCCATAACGTAATCCCGTTCTTCTTGTGACAAGAGCAGCGTTTGCCAGTTATATTTAAGCACTTGAATTAATGCGGCGAGATCCAATAATTCCAATAATTTTGCGGGTGGAGGGCAAGATGCCCGGCTAAATTTATGTTTAAGTTTACGTTCCACATTCTGTCGTTGCTGGTCGGTTAGGCTCTTGATGACGGCTTACAACCAGTCATCGCCAAAAAGAGATAATAACTCCTTCTCAAGGAATCGGGCAAGATGCCCTATTACCTCATTGCCGGTTATTAGAAATCTTGGGATAGTATCATCAAAGTGGTCTGCCATGTTCCTTTCTCTTCATCGTAGTGTTTCATTGATATAGCAGGCAAGATAGTTCTTAATTATTTTTGACATACATTGAATGTGTACGTCTTTTACCGACCCTGAAAAATGATTGTTTTTGTATATCACCACGCCTTTATTGCTGTACAATAAAACTGGCTCATCTGGCTTCACTGGTTTATCACATCTGATAAGCCATTCTAACATACCATCGGTCTTAACACAGACGCTTCTGAGATAAGTGCTCATCACCATTGTGGGAACAAAGATTAATTTATCGCCACAATGAATCATCCAGTCCTCTAACCGTGCTATATAAGGCACGTCAACTTTATCAGTAAAATCTTTTAATTTTGCCCTGCCAGTATTTCCATAGGTGGCTATATCTAATAGTTCAACGAAAGATATGTATTTTGCATAACGCTTGTCCAGCCTCAGTTTACAGAATTGTTTGTGATAGTTGATACCACTGCGCGGCGTTCGCTTAACCTCATCTGCAAACGCTTGAAGCAAGAATGGATGGTGAACTTCTTCTTCATTATTTTGCCAGAATGCAACTCCATCATCATGATATTCCATAATAGTCTTTAACAACTTGCTGCTCATTAAGGGATAATTGGCATCTTGACCGACAATTAATACCTTTGCCACATCAGGACATTGCCCTTGATAAGGTTTCTCCTTATAACGCTGACATAAGACTTCGGAACTATGTTTACCGTAAGATGCAGCACTCAATTTTATCTCCTCCTAGTACTTCTCAGACCCCTATATTCAATAAATTATACAAAAATACCATTTTTTGTCAACCTAACATTGGTTTAATGTCGTACCAAAGTAGAAATGTCCTATTCTTACCAAAATAGAAATGTCCTATTC
>NZ_JBJUSG010000054.1:0-21486 GCF_046044395.1 Candidatus Magnetominusculus dajiuhuensis
TCAAGAGACGGTAGGGGGAGGTGTGTGCCCTAGCTCCATAGGATTTTCACGGTAACTTTTCTAATGCGATTGCCCTGCTCTGTTCCGATTGACAGAGTCCCTCTTGTTTGTATATATTTAGAGCATGGAGTTGCTGCATAAGGAGTAGTCCTATGAAACTGCATTATTCAAAAGAAGCTGATGCCTTATATCTCAGATTTAAAGAATCAGAGATAACCGATACTGACGAAATAGTGGCCGATGTTATTGTGGATTTCGACACCGATGGAAATGTAATTGGTTTAGAGATACTGTCCGTATCAGGTAAAGCCGATTTAGAACAATTAACAGTACAGGCATTTGAAAAAGTAATGGTGGAAAATTAGCAGATACTGTGGAAATGGCAACAGACGGCCTTTCTCTGAGGCTTCAACAAATACCTGTGGGCGCAGACCCGCTCAGGTGTTTACTTTGTCAGTAGTTGTTGTTTAATATATGTGTGGTTTCGCGGGAGGTCATATTTGGAAGAAAAGTATAATGCCCTCATTATAGAGAAAAAGTGGCAGAAACGCTGGCAGGGAAGCTCAGCGGATGCAACCAGCAGGGATACGTCTAAAGAGAAGTTCTACTGCCTTGAGATGTTCCCCTATCCCTCTGGTAAGATTCACATGGGACATATCAGAAACTACGTCATCGGCGATGTGATCACGCGCTATAAGAGGATGCGCGGGTTTAACGTACTGCATCCTATGGGCTGGGACGCCTTTGGGCTGCCCGCAGAAAATGCCGCCATCCTAAACGGTACGCCCGCCGCCAGATGGACGTTTGATAATATCGCATATATGAAAGGACAAATCAAAAAGATCGGCTGCAGCTACGACTGGGCACGCGAGCTGGCTACCTGTACACCGCAATACTATAAATGGAACCAGTGGTTTTTTATCAAAATGTTTGAACGCGGCCTTGCATATAAGAAAAACTCCTCAGTCAACTGGTGCGGCCACTGCCAGACTGTCCTTGCCAACGAGCAGGTCATTGACGACAAGTGCTGGCGCTGCGACAGCGTGGTATCCAAAAAAGAACTTGAGCAGTGGTTTTTTAAGATAACCGCCTATGCCGAGGAGCTGCTTGAGGGGTGTGATACACTGACCGGCTGGCCTGAACACGTGGTTGCGATGCAGAAAAACTGGATAGGCAAAAGCGCCGGGGCAGAGCTGGACTTCCCTATTGAGAACTCAGATATACAGATCAGGATATTTACGACCCGCCCCGACACACTTTTTGGCGCCACATTTGTATGTCTTTCACCGGCACATCCCCTTGCCTCCACTCTTACAGAGGATCAGGCTGGGTTAAGGCGTATCAGGGCGCAGTACGATAAACAAGACGCCGAAACCGCCCAAACCACGCTTGGCCTGTTCACTGGCAAATACGCCATAAACCCAATAAACGTAGAGCGCGTTCCTGTATATGTGGCCGCATTCGTGTTGATGGAATACGGCACGGGTGCCATAATGTCTGTCCCCGCGCACGACAGCAGGGATTTCGAGTTTGCCACAGCACATAAACTGCCAATCAGACAGGTAATAGTCCCGCAGGACGGCAGCCAGCAACCTCTTAAAGAGGCCTATGAAGGCGAAGGCGTTTTGGCCAACTCTGGAGAGTTCACCGGCCTTCACAACAAAGAGGCCATCGTAAAGATAAACGAGTACATAGAAAAAAATGGAGTTGGCACTGCCGCGATAAAATACAAACTTCGTGACTGGGGTATATCGAGGCAGCGTTACTGGGGTACTCCAATACCCATTATATACTGCGAGAAGTGCGGAGCACTTGCCGTACCGGAGAGTGAACTGCCTGTTATTCTACCGCAAGACATTGAGTTAAAAGGCGTGGGTGGGTCCCCGCTTGCCGCGGTTGAAAGTTTTGTATCGGTAAAATGCCCGCGCTGCCACGGCCCGGCCACACGCGACACCGATACGATGGACACATTTGTGGATTCGTCGTGGTATTTTATTCGCTATTGCTCAAAGAGTACTGATGATGCCCTTGACAAATCAAACATTGCGCACTTTATGCCCGTTGACCAGTACATAGGCGGCGTAGAGCACGCCGTGCTTCACCTGTTGTACTCAAGATTCTTTACGCGTGTGCTCAAAGATTTAGGCATAGTGGCGGTTGAGGAGCCATTCACGAGGCTCCTGACGCAGGGGATGGTCTGTAAGGAGACATGGAAATGCCCTGAGCACGGGTGGCTGTTTCCTGAAGAGGCAAAAGGCGGCAAGTGCGGCAAGTGTCAACAGCCCGTTGAACGGGGCAGGGTCGAGAAGATGTCGAAATCGAAAAAGAATGTCGTCACCCCCGATGAGCTTACCGAGCGGTATGGGGCGGATACTGCGCGTGTGTTTTCGCTTTTTGCGGCACCGCCGGAGAAGGATATTGACTGGTCAGACCAGGGCGTGGAAGGCTCATACCGCTTCTTAAACAGGCTATGGGCGCTGATTTATTCACACATTGATGAGTTAAAATCTCACAGGCACGCCGGAGGCCGTCTAAGCGGTCCGCTCATCAGAAAGACCCATCAGACCATTCACAAAGTAACGCAGTCCATTGAGCGCGATTACCATTTTAATACGGCAATAGCGGCACTGATGGAACTGCTGAACGAGGCCAATGCACTGAGGCCGTCAAATGACGAAGACTATGCGGCGCTTAACTTCGCGGTACGCTCTATGCTGCTTTTGTTAAGCCCGTTCGCGCCCCACATTTGTGAAGAACTGTGGGAGGCCGTCGGCGAAAAGGACTCAGTATTGCATCACCCGTGGCCGCAGTGGGACGAAGAGGCCGCAAAAGAAGAGGAAATAGAGCTGGTCATACAAATCAACGGCAAGGTCAGGGCGAAGGAGAGAATCTCTGCCGCGCTTGACGACGAGGCAAGGACAAATATCGCCCTGAATAACGAAAAGATAAAGGAACTTACGGTCGGCAAACCTGTGGAAAAAGTAATGATCCACAGGGGGATGCTCGTCAATATCGTGATCAAAAAATAATTATGATTAAACGTCATGTACATGTTATACTAAGCCGCGATCGTATTAGTAGGACGTAAAGTGTGTAGGACATAAAGTGTGTCATTCCTGCGAAAGCAGGAATCCAGTGTCTAAGAAAATGGCAGAATGGGCTGGGCTGCCGCTTTCGCGGGAATGACAGGACTATTAATATAGCTCATTAGGCTGCAACTTGGTATTAGGAAGGTAAGGATGAACCTGAAAATAAAATATATACTGCTGGTGGCCGTGCTGCTTTGCATCTCCGGCTGTGGATATACGCTTATGACAAAGGCGGCGATGCCCTATACCTCTGTGCGTATCGGCAAGATACTCAACACCACCTCTACGCCAAAGCTGCAGGATATGCTTTATGAGGCACTTGCCGCTGAATTTTTGAAGCGCGGCGTAACTATCTCAGACAGCGCCGATTATGTCCTCGAAGGGAAAATATACTTCTATATGTTAACCGCCGTGGCCGAAAGGAACAAATATGCCGCCGAATATGAGATAGCCATTAACGGCTCGTTTACACTTAAGGACAAAAACGGTGTAATAATAAAAGAGATAAAGGATATGGCCTCACCATTTATCGAATCATTTGAAAGCCAGGACGCCGTCAACTCAATAATCGCGTCAAAGGAACGGCAAAACGAGGCGGCAATGAGTGACGTGGCGGCCTATTTAGTATATGAGATGACATCGTCACTTAAAGAGCCTAAGAAAGACACCCCCAAATGAGCCTTTTACATCTGGACGATGAGCGAAAGAAAGGGTTTCCATCCCCTGTGTATCTATTGAATTATAAGGATTATTTTTATCTGGTGGAATCTATAAGACTGCTCAGAGACAGCGTGGACGAAGGGGGCAGAACATTTAATTTTGATGTTTACGACATAGAGGCTGGCAACGAACAGGCCTCAATGGCAGAGATAATAGACACAGTGAATATGGCCTCTCTTTTTGCCACCCGCAGGTTTATCTGTGTAAGGAATTTTCAGAAGATAAAAAAGGGCGATATCGCGCGTTTGGCCAGATACGTGGAAAGCCCATCGTCAATGTCCGTCCTGTTTCTGTTTAACCAGATGAAAGACAGTAAAGATAAAAAAGATAAATCGCCCGATAAGGCCCCTCTGCCGTTTTCTCTGAAGACCATAACGCTGGATTTTAACGAACATGAACTCTTCGACTGGGCGCAAAAGAAAATCGGCTCCTACGGATTCACTATAACAAAGGAGGCCCTCAAATCTCTAAAGGATGTCTGCGAGGATTCGGTCTCAAAATTTGCCAATGAACTTGAGAAGCTCACCCTGCTTGGCAGAAAAAAAATAGACATAGCGGACGTGGAAGAGGCGGTGTTTGGAACGAAGGGCGGCACTATTTTTCAGGTGGCAGGGTCAATTGTCAAAGGGGACAAGTCTAACGCCATCGCCAAATACGTGGAGATTCGGGATGGATTGGTTGATATAATGGCCCTTGGGGCGCTGAACTGGCAGTTGGAGGGGAAAATTCAAACAAACAATCCGGCCTTCCTGAAATGCTACGAGCAGTTAAGCGATGTTGACAAAAGGCTCAGAGGCGCAAACCCCGCCTATCCCCTTGAGCTTCTCATATACAATCTAAGTGACATATTTAGTCCCTGAGGGTATGCTGTTTGTACGAAACTGCACTGAAAATAATCGGCGATATGCCTCTGAAAAAGAGAAAACCTCTGCTTGACCTCCTGTCGTCCGACTTATCGGCTGATGAGTTTAACGCGGCCTTATTAAAAATTGGCAAGAACATAGATTTGTCGAAATACCGCCGCGAAATAGCGGAGACACTTATCGCGGCAACCGGCATATGCGACGCGGTACCGGAGGCGTACAAAGACTTCAGGCCGGTTGTCTATGACGGCGCTATGTTCCTCCTGAGTGGAATCTCACAAGGGCGTCTCCTTCGCACCCTAAACGGCCAGGTTGTCATTGGCATGGACGCCTCCCCCGGCCAGAGGCTTATAGCCCTTGTGAAGGATATTCCCATGCTCTATAAACTTGGCCAAATCATGGCCAGAAACCCAAACATCGGCGCGCAATTCAGCCACTGGCTCACCATGCTTGAAAGCGGCCTTATTCACATTGATATTTCCACCATAAGGGGCATTATAGAGGCGGAGATAGGGGCAGCGGCACTGGCTGCCCACGCCGTTGAGATGTCAGACAACACCATATCTGAGGCCAGCGTTGCGGCGGTGGTTTCATTCACATGGCGCGACGGTGAGTTGGGCGGGGCGGGGGTTTTTAAGGTTATCAAGCCCGACGTGCCGGGTTTTCTTGCCGAGGACCTGAGACTGCTTGATGAGCTGGCCGAGCTGTACAACAAAAACAGGGATAAGTATGCACTTGGAGATTTCCAGTTCATAGGGACTTTTAAAGACGTCAAATATGCACTGTCAAAGGAAGTAGATTTGCGAAACGAGCAGAGAAACATGAAACTGGCAGGTGAGTTCTATGGGGATAACCGGAGAATTAAGATACCGGCTCTGCTGCCCTTCTCTACAGAAAGGGTGACGGGCATGGAGTTTATTGACGGGCAGAGGATTACCCAGGCAGGCAGTAACCGCGGGGAGTGCGCCGTGGAGTTATTCAAGACACTCGTTTGTGGCTGTATTTTTGGCGCGGCTGAGAGTTCAATATTTCACGCCGACCCTCACGCGGGAAATATCCTTATCGTAAAGGACGACGCAATGGGATTTCGCATCGCCCTTATTGACTGGAGCCAGACGGGGACACTGACGAGGGCCTCCCGCTCTGCAATATTAAAACTCGCCGCGGGAATAACGACAAATAACAGGAGAATGATAATTGACGCCGTGCAACCTCTTACCGAAGGCGGCATCAACGGCGACACTGCCGCGGCGCTTCCTTCAATTATAGACAATGAGCTTAGCGCCACCCCGGCGGGCATAATAACAGGGGCGTTACATCTCCTTGACCGCCTTGCCCTTAGGGGCATTAAGTTTCCCGCTGATCTATTACTGTTTCGAAAGGCGATTTTCACCCTTAACGGTGTCCTCCTGAGCCTTGACCCTGAGTTTGACCAGGACGCTTGCCTTATAAACTACATGTTCAGACTCCTGGCGGAGGAGGTACCGCAGAGGTGGTATAATCTGTTTTTCCCATGCGCGGACAGCCCGTTTAACTACCGGAGTCTGATGTCCAACGCCGAATTATTCACACTCGGCACCGGATTATGGTTATGAGGCCAGGTCAAACTAATGAGCCGCGAAGATATTCGCATTTTTCGCGAAACATTTTCGCAGCGCTATAGTTTTTTTCGTGGGGCAATTCGGGATATTGACAAATTCACTCCGCAGTTGCATAATGTTCATAGTAGTTCTGCTAAGCGTGGGGTTGAAAAGAGACAAAATGGGTGATGTTGTGTTAGAATAGGTATTGATGGATAGGGCGATGGAAGATGATGACAAAGATAGATTTTACACATAAGAAGATACTTGTTGTAGATGATTTTCCTGAGTACAGGCGCTCAGTGAAAAAGATATTCAACGTTTTGGGTGCCCTTGACATTGACGACACAGGCAGTGGAGACGAGGCGGTTGAAAAGATAGCCGGGAAACCGTATGACATTATTTTATGCGATTATAATCTTGGTGATGGAAAAAGGGACGGCCAGCAAATCCTTGAAGAGGTTAAACACAGGAATTTGCTTCGCTATTCGGCATGCTTCATCATGGTAACCGCGGAAAACACAATGATGATGGTCATGGGCGCTATGGAATATAAGCCGGATGACTATCTGACGAAACCATTTACGAAGAATGCCTTATTGAACCGCCTTGAAAGGATACTGACCAGAAAGAGCGATTTTGAGAGCGTTGAAAAGGCAATTTACCGGCAAGACTACTTAGCGGCCTTGCAGGCATGTAATGAACGCATTGAGCAAAAACCTAAGAATATGTATGAGTTCATGCGTATAAAGGCGGATTTATCTATAACCCTTGGCAGTTATGAAGAGGCCGAGAAGATTTACGACTCAATTGTCGCCATAAGAAAGGTGCCATGGGCGCTATTAGGGCTTGGCAAGGTGTTTTTTTATACGCAGAGATTCTTTGAGGCAAGGGATATCTTTCAGGAATTGGTTGATGAGCACAGGTCTCTGATGGAGGCATACGACTGGCTCGCAAAGACCCTTGATGAGTTGGGTGACACCAAAGAGGCGCAGCGTATTTTATCCAGGGCGGTTGAAATATCACCAAAGGCGATACTCAGACAAAAGGCGCTGGCTCAGGTGGCCGTTAAAAATAATGATTTAAACACGGCGGAGAAATCATTCAGAAGCGCCGTTGACATGGGCAAGCTGTCATGTTTTAAAGAAGCCGGTGATTACACTGGGTTGGCCAAGGTGCTTATTGAAAAGAAGTCGCCGGAGAAGGCGTTGGAAATCCTTGAGGAATCGAAAAAGATGTTTGAAGGCGACCCGGAGCCGACACTTCAAACCGTTATAGTTCAGGGATTGGCATATAAAAGTATGGGAGATGAGGACGGCCTTAGAAATGCCCTCAAAGAGTCCTCCTTGCTCTTTGACTCTGTGATGAGTTCATTGGCACCGGAGGCGTCTCTGGAGATGGCAAACTCCCTCTTTCACCTCGGAGAAAAAGACAAGGCAACTAAGATTATGCAGGGGATCGTCAAAAATAACCACGACAACGATAAATTGCTCAAAAAGGCGCAGACAGTATTTGACGAGGCCGGTATTAAGGACGAAGGCTCGCAAATGATTGCCAAAACTCAGAAAGAAATGATCTCGATTAATAACGAGGGCGTGGCACTTGTGAAACAGGGCAAGCTGCAGGAGGCCATCGAATATTTCAAAAAAGCGGCCAGCGGCGCGCCCGAAAATAAGATTATTAATGCCAACGCCGCTCAGGCTATTCTGATGTTTATGCAAAAATACGGCACTAACGACAAGCTCATCTACAAGGTCAAGCAGTACCTTGAGAGAATACGAAAGGTTGACCCATCCTATGATAAATACCATTCGCTTATCGAATTATATCAAAAAATAATGAAATGACAGGAATAATTAATAAAGCGAGGCGGCAACGTTATGGAATCTGATAATAAGGAAGGCAAGCTTGATTTTTCCGTCGTGTTGGCCTCCTCCGTGCACGATATGAAAAATTCATTGGGCGTCCTGATAAATCATCTCGACGAGGTAGTGGATACCTTTGAGGAGGCTAATCATTCCTCAAGCAAGCTCTTGTCACAGCTTCAGTACGAGGCCAAACGCGTAAATAATAATCTTATCCAGCTCCTTTCACTGTACAGGCTTGAAAACTCGCTCTACTCGCTTAATATCTCCCACGCCCCGCTCTATGACCTGATAGATGAGGTCGTTTCGCAAAATATGGCCTTGATGGAATACAAGGGAATAAGCATTGAGATAGATTGTCCCGATGACCTGTACTGGTTTATTGACAGGGAGCTAGTCGCCGGCGTCCTAAGCAGCACAATGAATAATTCGTTTCGATATACGAAGGACATGCTTAGGGTGTCGGTTTGTGAAAAGGATTCGTATCTGTGCATCTGCGTTGAAGACAACGGGGTGGGCTATCCGGCCCTGATGCTTGGCGGCGATTCAGGCAACACCCGCCAGATAAGTTTCACAACAGGAAGCACGGGGCTTGGCCTTTATTTTTCCGAAATGGTGGCAAGGTTTCATAAAAACAAAGATAAAGAGGGTTATATCTCCATAGCAAACGGCGGCGTCCTTGGGGGTGGTATTTTTTGTATCTGTCTGCCATAAAATCGCCCCCCGTTTCAGTGTTAATCACATCGGGGTTAATCGCATCATCGCCCACCGGCAGCAAGATTTAGAGTGGGGCGGATAATATCCATAGCAAATCAAAAGGGTGGCGTTGGGAAGACCACAACGGCCATTAATCTCGCCGCCTCTATTGCGCTTGCCGGAGAGGACATCCTTATTGTTGACGCCGACCCGCAGTGCAACTCGACAAGTGGCGTCGGTATCGTCAAAAAACACGTCGTCAGGAGCGTCTATGACGTGTATACCTCTAAGTACGCAATCCGTGATACCATCTTAGCCACGGCGTTTGAGCATCTGTTCATTGTGCCCGGCACGGTTGACCTTCTGGCCGTGGAGATAGAGCTTGTCTCAATGGAAAGACGTGAATGGGTGTTGTCCGACGCACTTAATTCAATCAGGGATAGGTACAAATACATACTCATTGACTGTCCGCCCTCTCTGGGGCTGCTTACACTGAACGCCCTCACCGCGGCGGATTCTGTCATCATCCCCGTGCAGTGCGAGTACTATGCCCTTGAGGGGCTTAGTATGTTGATGCGTACAATAAATCTCGTACAAAAGTCATTTAATCCCTCCTTGTCAATAGAAGGAATCCTGCTGACTATGTATGACGCGAGAAATTCGCTCTCTGCCCAGGTGGCTGCCGAGGTGCAGACATATTTTGACAAAAAGGTATATACTACGATAATTCCACGAAATGTTACACTGGCAGAGGCGCCCGGCCACGGCAAGCCGGCCCTCCACTACGACGTCCGGTCAAAGGGCGCACAGACATATCTGGCACTGGCAAGGGAGGTGTTGAATGAAAAAGGCATTGGGCAGAGGACTTGACGCCCTTATCCCGCACGAAGGGCAAGAGATACACGATGTCGAAATTGAAAAGATTTTTCCAAACCCGGCTCAGCCACGCAAGCACTTTGACGAAGGCGCGCTTGCCCAGTTAGCCTCCTCTATAACTTCACAAGGTGTAATACAGCCGGTAGTTATCTCCCGAAACGGCGACGGCACGTTTACGCTGATTGCCGGTGAGAGGAGGTGGCGTGCTTCCAACCTTGCCGGCCTGAAAAAAATACCCTGTATAATCAGAGACGAAAATCGCGAAGACTCGCTTGAGATATCACTAATCGAAAACATTCAGCGCGAAAACCTCAACCCCATTGAGACCGCCGCGGCCTTTCAAAGGCTTATAGAGGACTTCGGCCTCAAGCAAGAGGAAGTCGCCGTTAAAGTGGGCAAGGACAGGGCCACCGTGGCCAACTTTCTGAGGCTCTTAGGCCTGCCTGCTGAAATCAAAGAGTTCATCGTTGCAGGCAAACTCACGGCAGGGCACGCGCGCGCTATTCTAACCGTATCAGACCCCGCGGCTCAGCTTGACGCGGCATCGCACGTGATAAAAAATGCCCTCAATGTCAGGGAGACAGAAGGCTACTGCAAGAGGCTTGCAGAGGTGAAAGAGCCGACTAGGCAACAGCCCCCCCTCAAAGACCCCTTCATAGCGTCTGTCGAGCAGGAGCTGATAAAGACCCTGGGCACAAAGGTCAACATAACACACGATGGCAACAAGGGCAGGATAGTCCTTGAGTACAACTGCCTTGATGAGTTAAACAGATTGATTGACATACTGAGGATATAGGATGAGCGCAGCCGTGATAATACCGTCAAGATACGCCTCGACACGCTTTAACGGCAAGCCGCTTGCCCTGATAAACGGCTCTCCCATGATAAGGCATGTCTATGACAACGCAAAAAAGGCATCGCTGCCAGAGGCGGTAATCGTCGCCACTGACGACACGAGGATTTATGACGCGGTCAGGGCATTCGGAGGCAACGCGGTAATGACGGCGGCAAACCACAGAAGCGGCACAGACAGAATTTTCGAGGCCGCAAAAGACCTGCAATATGATATAATAGTCAACGTTCAGGGGGATGAGCCCCTTATACGGGCAGATATGATAGACGCTGTGATAGAACTACTAATAAGCGACAACCGTGCTGGCATTGGGACCCTGAAAAAGAGGATAACTGAGCCAGAGGATGTCTTTGACCCCAATGTCGTCAAGGTGGTGGCAGACCATAACGGCTTTGCCATGTATTTCTCCAGGGCGCCGATACCATATTACAGGAATTTGACCACAATCACCAAAGACAGCCATATTTTGTTTAACGGCAACATGGACGATACGCACTACTATAAACACATTGGCATATACGGCTATCGCAGGGATGTCCTTGCGCGCATGGCTGTCCTGAATGAGAGTCCTCTTGAGAGGGCTGAGTTGCTTGAGCAGCTTAGGGCTATGGAAAACGGTATCAAAATAAAGGTTGGGCAGACAGAGCACGAGACCATAGGGGTTGACTGTCCCGCCGACATAGAGAAGGTTGAAAAATGGCTAAATACATATTCCTGACCGGCGGTGTTGTGTCGTCATTAGGCAAGGGCATAGCCGCCTCTTCAATAGGGGCGCTCCTTGAGGGGCGCGGCCTCAGGGTCAATCTCCAAAAACTCGACCCTTATATAAACATAGACCCCGGCACGATGAGCCCCTTTCAGCACGGCGAGGTGTTTGTCACCGACGACGGCACGGAGACAGACCTTGACCTCGGCCACTATGAAAGGTTCACACATATACGCACAAACATTGCAAGCAATTACACCTCTGGAAAGATATATTTTAACGTAATAAAAAAAGAGCGCCAGGGCGACTACCTTGGGCAGACCGTTCAGGTCGTGCCGCACATTACGGACGAGATAAAGTCTGTAATCAAGGCCCTTAGTTCCGGCGTTGATGTGGTCATAGTAGAGATAGGCGGCACAATCGGAGACATAGAGAGCCTGCCGTTTCTTGAGGCAATCAGACAGATTCGTTACGATGTGGGCAAGGAAAATGTCTTTTATATACATCTTACACTTGTGCCCTATATACACAGCGCCGGAGAGCTAAAGTCAAAGCCCACGCAGCACAGTGTCAAGGAGCTTAGGGCTATCGGAATACAACCGGACGCCCTGCTGTGCCGCTGTGACAGGCCGCTGCCTGAGGACATGAAGAGGAAGATTGCCCTGCACTGCAACCTCGACTATGGGGCGGTGATAAGCGCCCTCGACGTAAAGACCATTTACGAAGTCCCCCTTGTGCTGCACAAAGAGGGCCTTGATGAGCTGATTACAAGGCAATTTAATCTGCAAACCAAACCGCCTGACCTCGCGGTGTGGAAAGAGGTGGTGAGGAGGATTAAAGAACCGCTAAACAGGGTCGTCATAGCGATGGTAGGCAAGTACATAGAATATCAGGACGCGTATAAGAGCCTCGTTGACGCCCTCATCCACGGTGGTATTGCAAATGACGCGGGGATAGACTTCCAATGGGTTGACTCAGAGGAGATAGAACGTGTCGGAGCAAACGTCCTGCTTTCAGAGGTGGATGGCATACTCGTACCCGGTGGGTTTGGCAACAGAGGGATTGAGGGAAAGATTCAGACCGCCGGATATGCAAGGCAAAAGAAGATACCATACTTTGGCATATGCCTCGGAATGCAGTGCGCCGTCATAGAGTTTGCGAGGAATGTCTGCTCTCTTGCAACGGCCAATAGCTCCGAGTTTGACGAGAACACCACTGACCCTGTGATTTATCTGATGGAGCAGTGGTATGATTTCAGAAAGGGCGGTATCGAAAAACGTACTTCCAAAAGCGAAAAGGGCGGCACGATGAGGCTTGGGGCATACCCCTGCACTCTCACCCCGGACACAAAGGCGTATGCCGCTTACGGGCGTGCGGACATATTCGAAAGGCACAGGCACAGGTATGAGTTCAACAATAAATACAGAGAGCTGTTTCAATCGAAAGGGCTTGTCATAAGCGGCCTGTCTCCTGATGGGGAACTTGTGGAAATTACTGAGCTTTCAGACCACCCGTGGTTTTTGGGCTGCCAGTTTCACCCTGAGTTTACATCGAGGCCGACGCAACCCCATCCCCTTTTCAGGGCATTTGTTGAGGCCGCGCTAAAAGAAAAGAAACCCCTCTTCCCTTATGAGGGGAAACCCCTGCGCGCTGATAAGGGGCAATAGATGTTACCTGAAGAGGCAATGGCCACGGCCATAGAGGTGCTGCAGACTGAGGCTGACTCGATTCTGGCCCTGAGGCCAAGGATAAATGAAACGTTTCTTGCCGCGGTTCAGATAATTTACGAGAGCAAGGGCAAGACAGTGGTTACGGGCATGGGCAAGTCCGGCCTGATAGGCAAGAAGATAGCGGCCACGCTGGCCTCAACCGGCACCCCTGCGTTTTTTGTCCACCCCGCCGAGGCCGGACACGGGGATTTGGGGATGATCACCCGTGATGACGTTATCATAGCCATCTCAAACAGCGGCGAGACAAACGAGATAATACAGTTGATACCTTTTTTTAAGCGCTTTGGTGTGAGTCTGATTTCTCTGGTTGGCAATATCAACTCCACACTTGCTAAGGCCGCGATGGTGGCCATAGATATATCGGTTGAGAAGGAGGCCTGCCCGCTTGGGATTGTGCCCACATCGTCAACCACTGCGGCGGCGGCAATGGGTGACGCTATTGCGGTTGTGCTTCTGAAGAAACGGGGATTTAAACAAGATGACTTTGCGTGTTTACACCCTGATGGAAGCCTTGGCAGACGCCTCCTGATAAAGGTAAAGGACGTTATGGCCACAGGCGATGCCCTTCCATACGTAGGGCCGGAGGCAAAGCTGATGGACGCGCTGATTGAAATATCGTCTAAACGACTTGGGCTTGCCCTTGTCACAGACTCAGAAAAACACCTGCTTGGCATAGTAACAGACGGCGACCTCAGAAGAGGACTGCAAGTCTGGGGGCAACATCTCTACTCCAAAGAAGTATCCTCAATAATGACAACAAATCCCCGCACAATATCAGAGGAAGAGCTTGCCGCAAAGGCCCTTTCCATTATGGAAAAACACTCAATTACATCACTGGTAGTCCCAGATACCAAAGATACTGTTAAGGGCATCATCCACATCCACGATATTCTGAAAAAGGGGATAGTATAAATTATACAGTCCGTTACAATTTCCTAATTATTAATTTTGCCAATGTTGGGCGCGCCAAGAGGATATTTCGAATGCTGTATTGTATCTTGCGGCAAAGGAAATAATTACAGGTGAGGGCGTGGCGGTTGTTTATTCAAAAAACGATTACCACGGATAGGTATCAGCTAATCAGAGAGGGTGTTTTTCAACACCCTCTCCATCAAACCGTCTGACAAGACACGCCTAGTAAGTTGCCTTTCCGGCGCTTCCCAGTACGTTTTCATTTTTGTACTTGATCATCTTTATGAGTTCGTCGCGGGCCGGGCCGAGATACTTGCGCGGGTCGAATTCCTTAGGGCTTTCGGCGAATACCTTTCTTATTACAGCCGTCATGGCCATTCTGCCGTCTGTGTCTATGTTTATTTTACACACGGCTGAGGTGGCGGCCTTGCGAAGCTGCTTCTCGGATACGCCCACGGCGTCGTCCATTTTGCCGCCATACTTGTTTATCATCTCTACGTACTGAGGCATGACCGAGGACGCCCCGTGAAGGACTATCGGAAATCCCGGGATTCTCTTTTCCACCTCTTCAAGGATGTCGAATCTAAGAGGCGGTGGCTCTTCACCAGGTTTTACCTTAAACTTGTATGCGCCGTGGGAAGTGCCAATTGATATGGCGAGGCTGTCAACGCCGGTCTTTTTGACAAAATCCTCTACCTCCTCCGGTTTCGTATAGTGGCTTACCTCGTGTGATACTTCGTCTTCGATTCCGGCAAGCACGCCAAGTTCACCCTCCACTGTGACATCATGCGCGTGGGCATACTCGACGACCTTCTTCGAAAGGGCGACATTCTCTTCATACGGCAGATGAGAACCGTCTATCATAACAGACGAAAACCCTGTGTCTATGCAAGACTTGCAGAGGTCGTAGCTGTCACCATGGTCAAGATGAAGGGTGACGGGGATGCTTCCGCCCATGTCTTTCATCATTTGAACCGCACCCATGGCCATAAATCTCAATAGCGTCTGGTTTGCGTATTTTCTGGCGCCGCTTGATACCTGAAGTATCACAGGCGATTTGCTCTCAGCGCAACCGATGATAATTGCCTGCAGCTGCTCCATGTTGTTAAAATTATAAGCGGGTATGGCATAGCCGCCTTTAACCGCCTTCTGAAACCCCTCTTTTGTGTTGACCAACCCCAAATCCTTGTAACTTACCGCCATAAACCCCTCCATTGTATTGTTCCAATCGTAAACGATTGGCAGATATTTAAAGCCATACGCTATGCTGGTATAATAATCAATAGAACCTGTTTTGTCAAGTTGCCCGGTTGCGTTTGTAAGGCAAACGCACTATGTATTTTCTTTGTCTGCCATTCCCGCGAACAGACTGTGTCATAATCCTTTAAGCCCTTGGGGTAAAAATTGCCCGCTAATTATTATTATATTTATTTGCATCATATATCTACGCCACAAATGTTCATTAATAATGTTACAGCAACATTTAAGCACTATAAAACCTCCATAACTTCATTATGTTATAATAGAGTTGTCAGTACATTTACTTATATAGTACATTTCTTCGTTTAAACTCTACCAATATATCTTTTATTCCTATTAATGTTATTATTATCGAAATTTTAAAACATGTACTCACCACGGCAGCCATTTCTGAGTTCACACCTTTTAGCCCTCTTAGTAAAAATGCCCAACCGTTTAAGTTTCTTTTTATATGGCCAAATGGCAATTCCACTTTTTCTTTCCGTTTCTTATAGGTCTCCTGACCCTCTGGCGCCATGTATGTTGTTTCCACTTCCTCCCTGACATTCTCATGTTTTAACCTTATTATTGCCCTGCCGTTTTTAGGTTCAAGGGTTTATATCCTAATACCGGAATGAAACCGGAACGAGTTGTTTTTCCACCATTCCTGCCTGCTGCTCTCATCGTCCAATACTTCATGGGTGTAGTGTAGCACAACTCCTGCGGCAATTTCCTCTCTGCCCATAAAGGTTAGCCGCCACCGCCTGAACAGCAGATACTTTTGGATGATGAGGCGGATAGTGCCGTGCATAATGGGCCGGTATTTCCGATACCAATACATTATATTAAACCATTTCTCCATTAGGTCTATCCGCTTTTGGGCAAAAGCCCCTCAATACCTGACATCTGCCTTCCCCTACTGCATCATTGCAATACCTGCCCCCTGCTGTGTGTGCATGATATCATTTTCCTTGCTCCCTATCCTTGAGGAATGCCATGATATTTGCCGGTGGACGCCGTAGTATAATCTGGTGCGCCATGTATTTCATATAGGGGTCTATCTGGTGAAAGAAGCTCTTGTAGCCGACGCAGAGCCAGTTCAGGCCGTCCTCCCCATCCGGCGTCCTGATGAGGCGATTCTTGGGGCATTCTCCGTTACATGCAAATCTCACGTCACACTGCCGACAATAGGATGGCAGAGTATCTCGTTTGGCGTTGCCAAACACAATCTGAGACGAGGTCACTGCAAGTTTTGCCATAGGGGTTTCCATGATGTTGCCGAGGTGATGTCCGACATCGACAAAGTGGTCGCACGCATACAAGTCCCCGTTATGCTCCATAGCCAGTGCCGCTCCGCACGTATTGCGGAAAAAACACAGGCTCTGCGGCAATGACAACCACGACTCCAGCGCCGTGTCGAACATCTGGACATAGATACGCGCAACATCCATCCGCACCCAGCGCTCGAATATCGTTCCAAGAAACTCTCCCCATGCAAGCCCCCCGACACTCTCATGGGAGATTTGGCCATCCTTGTGTTCAACCAGGGGAATAAATTGCAGGAACGTGCTACCGATGGATTTCAGGAATTCGTAGACCTCAATCGGGTACAGGGCGTTGCGTCGGTGCACAACCGTGAGTGTATTGAAGCGTACGCCGTGTTTTACGAGCCGCTCAAGTCCGCGCATCACGTGCCCAAAGGAGGGATTTCCACCCTTGTCAACGCGACAGGAATCATGCAAATGTTCGGGACCGTCAATGGAAATCCCAACAAGGAAATCGTGTTCCTTCAAGAACGCGCACCACTCATCATCAAGCAACAAGCCATTGGTCTGCAGGGTATTTTCAATGCACCGCCCCGCCCCATACTTCTGCTGTATTGCGATGGCCTGGCGGTAAAAGTCCATACCCGGTAACGTCGGCTCGCCCCCCTGCCACGCAAACGTTACCCCATTGTGTGAGCTGTTTGCTTCCATGTACTGGCGGATGTAGGAATCAAGAACTTCCACTGGCATTCTCCAGTCGGTTGTGGCTGGATACAATTGAGCCTTATCAACATAGAAGCAATACCTGCAACCAAGATTGCATATAGGCCCAACAGGTTTGGCCATTATCTGGAAGCGCACTGCCTCACCTGAATGCCCGGTCATACGAGCCTAATTTCAACTCCAGCGAAGCAGCGCTAACAACATGCGAGTTGGATAATATCGCCAACCATTCACCCGTCAAGGCCAAGACCAAAGTTTGATTTAAGATCCGACGCCAGCGTGTCAAGAACACTAACATATTGCAAGTAGGCCTGCTCCGCCTGAGCCTGCGCCGTTTGTAAAGAGGCTGGAAGCGGTCTGCGAATCTCGTTTGGAAGTAGTTCTGAAAAAAGGGCGTAGAGCATAAATGCCGCTCTTGGGTCGTTTGGCTGGTTGTCGAGTTCCAGGGCGCCGCCCGTGGTGGCGTGATCATAGAATTCCGCTTCACCCCCCAAGAGCATCGGGGTGGTCGTTTGGGGATACCAGAAGTTATAGACACCCAACTTTAATTGATCCTGCATAACACCGATGATGTGAGTGGGGGACAGGTTGAAGTTCATTATCGGTTTAACATACTCGTCGGTCGTAAAGCACGCGTAAGTTCGACCAGACGCCGTTGCGGATCGCACCACAGAGAGGAGGTCGTGGCGTGTCCCGTAGAGCGTCTGCAGGTCACCGGTCATCCATGAATTGCTGCCGCCATGTCCCAGGTCAACCAGTAGCCGCAAGACATCAACGTTTGAGGTGAGCTGCGAGCGCATAGTGTTGACATCACCTGCAAATTGACCGGTGTAATCGCGCACTATAAATGGAATATGAAGGGTTTCCTCATACACGGTGCCTACCTTGTTCTGTGCGAAGCCATGCGCGCCGCCGTAGTCGCCGTGGTCGCTGAGGAAAACCACAACGGTATTGTTGAGGACATTTTGCGGAAGGGCGCCTAAAACGCGCCCTATCTGAGTATCCACGTTGGTGATGAGGTCTGAATAAAGGTCTTGGCCGCGCTGCCAGTAGCTGAAGGGAGCCACCCCCTTCTTCACTTTGCCGAGAGCTATTGGAGAGTCTGCCAGTTTAAAGGTGGTGTCAGAAGGGTCGAAGGAGATGCCACTGAAAATAGCCTGGCTGCACTCGTTAAACATGTGCTGGGCCTTGGGCTTGTTTGCAATCAATTGGCTCAGTGGCTCCCAGTTTTCTGGTAACACGGGGAACCCTTTAGGGGTTGGGTTTGACTCCTGCAGTATGGAGGAATTGTAAGAGATAAGTGGTGTGGCACCGGCCGCTGAAAAGAGATTGTTGTACGTATTTGGTTCCGTGCCACCCCAGAAAAACTCGTAATCGTGGGGGTTGACAAACTCCACGGTCGCACACCAACGGGGACTGTTCGGCGTGAGACCCGAAAGGTAACTGATTGCGGAATTGGCGATATCCTGGTCGCTTATGATGGTGCCGTCGCCGCCATTACCCTGACCCTGCTGTCCAGGCGCATCAGGACAGACATATGTTGTAAATCCGTACTGTTCGAGATAATCCGTTACGCCTGCCTGGCACTCCGAGGCGGTCAGGGGATAGTCAATGCTGCAGTGAAACTTACCGAAGTGAGGCGTCTGATATCCCGCCTGACGCAGCAACGTACCATAGGTCGGGAAGGCCGGGTTGAGGCTTGGCGATGGGTTCCCACCATTACCATGTCCCGTGAGCGTGGTCAGTACCCAGTTTTGTTGTGCATAGAGTCCGGTCAATGTGGAGCAGCGTGAGGGCGTACAAGCGGCGGCTGCGATGTGATGGTTTGCGAACTTTACGCCACCTGTCCAGAGATATTTATAGAGATTGGGCATGAAGCGTGCCATGTATTGGTCAGCCGTTGTGATTCCAGCGGGAAAGTTGACGGGAAATCTAAGTTGATCTACTGTAATCACCAGAATGTTGGGTGGGGTATTCCCACTGGTTGCAGAGATATTTGTGGATGCTTCCGCTTCTTTCCCACTGTCCGTAAGGACAGACGACCCTAAGAGCGCCCCCCCAGCGATAGCGCCCGCTGTCAGACCAAGAAAATCTCGTCTTTTCATTTTTGATAACTCCTACTATTTAATCGTCAACAATTACAATCACAGCCGCAAGGCAGCTCTGTTCAGCACCCCAGAATTCATGTCATATTTCATCCACAGTTCCAGAGTCACAGACGTTTAATCTTTCGATGTTTGGGCAGTAACAACCCTGTCCCTGCCCTCGTGCTTTGCCTGATATAGCGCCTCGTCAGCAGCTTTTAACAGATGCTGAGGGTTAGTTCCATGTATGGGTGAGACTGCAACGCCTACCGATAAGGTTATTGCGCTTAGGGTCTGACTCCCGATATTTATCTTCACGTGCTTAAACCCATCGCACAACATAGTTGCCCGCCCTACGGTTATATCTAAAGTGGCTTCAGGTAAAATCAGGGTAAACTCCTCGCCTCCATACCGGCAGGCTACGTCGCAATCTCTGATGTTATGCTTGAGAAATATACCTAATTCCCTTAGCACACAGTCGCCGGCCTCGTGGCCATATGTATCGTTAAAGCGTTTGAAGTGGTCAACATCTATCATAATTATCCCTATAGGGGTTTTCTTGCGAAGGCTGCGCTGGTTTTCTCTTTCAAGATACTCCTGCATGTATCTCCGGTTGTAAAGCCCTGTTAATGGGTCGCGCGATGAGAGATTGCTCAGCGTTTCCCGAAGTTTTAAGTTTGAAATTGCAAGTGCCGCATTTTCAGAGAGTTTTAACGCCAGCCGCTCTTTCTCTTTTATTAAATCAGAGTCTCCGGCAAGTGCGCCAAGCATTAAATGACACATTCCCAGCGTTTCGCCCTGAGCTGTCATCGGCACACATATGTAGGATTCAATGGAATCAATTACGTGGCGGCAGCGGGGGACATCCTCATGTGCCGTTATTATGTGGGAGCGCCCACGCCTGAGTGCCCAGCAGTCATCTTTCGTAAACACCTGCTCGCTGGACTGTACTCTGCCCCATGTGGATATTGATTCGATGATATCTCTTGATGAGTTGAAGACATAAATACCGCCGGATTCAAACTGAAACAATCGTGAGGCCGCATGTGCTATTACCTCACATGCCTCAGATATAGTGTTACAGGCCTGCAGGAGGTCGCTCATATGGCTAAATATCTGATTTTCATGGTTGTGAATGGCAAGTTCCCGTGACCATTGCTCAAGTTTGGCATTCTTAGCCTCCAGTTCCTTGCCATAGACTTCTGATTTGTCCCTGTAGTTCCGCAAATCGTCTACCATTTTATTAAAGGATTCAGCCATTTTTCCTATTTCGTCGTGTGATTTTACGTCTACTTTTATGTCAAGATTGCCAGCTCCGACTTCCCTTGCCGCACTGCTTAGCCTGATTATCGGCTTTGAGACCGTTCTCGCAAAAATATATATGGCTGCCAGGGCAAAAAAACTCATTATAACGAAAGAAAGTATCTTTTTATCTCTCAATTTCACAAACGGGCCAAAGGCCAGCTTAGCAGGTACGTCCACTATTATTGACCAGCCGTTGCCAGTAAAATCCTGATAGCCGCGCTCGACCGAAAAGGCAAGTATCTCCTCGTCACCGGATTTATGCAAGTGGCGTATACTTCCTGTTTTATCTCCCGCTATTATTAACTTGCTTACAAACTCCCAGTCATCTGAGATTGTCTTTAGAATATTGCCCTTGTTATGATTGGAATAAAGTATCAGGCCGTTCTTATCTACCAGAACTACTTTCGTATCGCTGACCTTGTCCTTACTGGCTAAGCCTGAGACATTATTCACTATATCATATATCGCATTCATAGATATTTCTGACTTGACGACCCCAACCGGCTTGCCATGTTCATTCTTTACAATTGCTGCAACACAATAAACATAGCCTTTCAATAGTGAGGACTCATATATTTCCGCAGTAAATGCGCTGCCAGTTTCAACTTTTGGCCAATATTCGTTCAATGGATGCTGCTGTCCTATGTCCTTGCCTGACGTGTCGGCAATACGCACTCTATCCATATTGAAAAACGAAAGTGACACATACGTCTTGTCGTGGTTCAAATAATGATTTAATCTTTGTGTTATTGCCTGAGGCGTTGAGTCCTGCGAAGCAATTACGGGGTCATACGCTAGCTGCTTTATATCGGTGTATTTTTCAAAGAGCATTCTGTCTATTTTATCAATTGTGTGATATGCCTGTGTTTCCATGTTGTTTTTTACTTGTTCTTCAACCATACTCTTTTCAGACATGTGGACAAAGTACAGCAATTCTCGGTGAAGGTAAAATGATAGTGAGAATGCGTGTTTACAGAGAA